>DAOWHU010000039.1 GCA_030641245.1 bacterium | reverse complement strand
CCCATCGCAAGGCGTCTGAAACATTAGACTTTCCACTCCCATTTGGTCCCACTACACAAGTCACTCCATTTTTGGAACCTTTTTTTCCTGAAAAATCCAAGATTGTTTTTTTGGCAAACGATTTAAATCCACTGATTTCTATTTTTTGAAGAAACATCCGTTTTATTTCTAATTTCTAAACAATCTCCAATTTACAAATTTTCAATAAAATTTACGTTTTCTGAAATTTGTTATTTTGAGTACAATTCGAGGCGAAACTGAGGATTTCGGTGAGACGCACTAAATGGTGCGGCGAACTGGAACCGGAAGTTTCAACAAAAGAGTGTGCTAAAATTACAAATCACACTTATTGCCACTTCTTTGCTACTAACCCATTTTCAGCAGCATTCCGCTGAGCTTCTTGCTTCGACTCTCCCTCTCCCTCTGCCACTTTCTCTTTCTTAATATAAACCGCTATCAAAAACTTCTTGTCGTGATCAGGGCCCCATTCCTTAACCAGTTCATAGTGAGGAGTAACTTGAACAATTTCTTGGGCCTTTTCTTGAAAATAACTTTTTGGATCGAGATAAGACTTGTTTTTAATAATATCCGAAAGTTTAACAATAATATATTTATTGATAAACTTGTCAGCTTCTTCAAAGCCTTTATCTAAATAGATACTTCCAATCAAAGCCTCCGTAGCGTTGGCCAGAATATAGTTTCGAGCTTTCCCGGTGTCTTTTTTTTCTCCCTTAGACATCAAAAGAAAATCATCCAATTTAATTTCCTTGGCTACAACCGCTAACATTTCACCATTCACTAAAGACGCCCGCCAGCTAGTTAGCTCTCCTTCAGGATTCTCATAATTTTTAAAAAGATGATCGGTGACCGATAATTCTAAAACTGCATCTCCTAAAAACTCCAACCGCTCATTGTGAGGCAATTGATGCTGTCGATTCTCATTTAGATAAGATCGATGCGTCAACGCTTCCTGCAAGTGTTTAAAATTCTTAAAAGATAAGTTTAGTTTTTTGGCCAGATCCTTTGATCCTTGATTTTCCATAAAACAAACTTTAATAATAAAACCAGACAAATTACTTGCCTTATTACTATAATAGCATATTTTAAGTTATTTGGAAGATTACAAAGTTAATTTTGAATTTTGAATTTTGAATTTTGATTCAATTTCAAATGATCTAATTTCATAAACTCGCAAGCTTCGCTTGCGATTTGCTTCAAACATTCAAAAATTAAAACATTGATTCGAAATTTAAATGCCCTTTGGGTGCAAAATTGGAAATTCAAAATTAAATAAAAAATCGTCGGGTTTAATTCGACGATTTTTTATTTCTATACTTTGAAAGTCACCCTATCGCAAAATTCTTCAGTCTTCCCTACATTCCATTGTTGAACCGGTCGAATGTAGCCTACTACTCGAGAGTAGACCTCGGTTCCAACTAGCTTATTGGTGCACTTTTCACACCGATAAGCTTTTTCTTTCTTCCAATAGCTAATATTGCTATCACCAACTTTAATACTTTCTTTGCAATCAACACATTTGGTATTTTTTGGTATTGATTTTGTCATTTTGTTTTTTTAATTTTTATATTTTATATTAAACCTTTTAATTTGATTAATTTGCGACCACCTAGATTTCAAGATTTGTGATTTTGAGTGCAATTCAAGGCGAAATTGAGGATTTCAGCGAAACACACTAAACAACGCGACAAGCTGGAACTGGAAATTCCAACGCAAGAGTGTGCCAAAATCACGAACCTACACTCGGAAGGCTTTTCTATCGGCAAATTCAGCCGACTTCCCCACATTCCACTGCTGGACCGGCCGAATATACCCCACCACTCTCGAATAAACCTCACAAGCCTGTTCAATCAAACACTTCGGACATTGTTGATGCTCTCCGCTTAGATAACCATGCACAGGGCAAACACTGAAAGTTGGCGTAAGAGTGAAATAAGGCATTTCATAACCATGAGCAATCTTCTTCACAAAAGATTTTACCGTTTCAATGTCTTTAATTTTTTCTCCCAAAAAGGTGTGAAAAACTGTGCCTCCGGTATATTTAGTTTGCAATTTATCCTGTAAATCCAAAGCTTCATAAGCATCTTCAGAAAAACCTACTGGTAGTTGAGAAGAGTTGGTATAGTAAGGAGTCGAATTCTTTTTCTTGGCATTACAATTAGCAAAAATCATCTTAGGAAATCGTTTTTTATCTTTAAGCGCTAATCGATAGCTCGTCCCTTCAGCCGGAGTAGCTTCCAGATTATACAAGCTATTGGTTTCTTTTTGAAAATCAACCATTTTACTTCGCATGAATACTAGAATTTCCTCGGCTAATTTAACTCCTTCCTTCGAAGCAATATCGACTCCTATCAAATTCAGCAAAGCCTCATTCATTCCGATAGTACCGATGGTAGAAAAATGATTTCCCCAATAGCTCCCTCTTCTTTTGAAAATATCCTTCAAATAAAATTTAGAATAAGGATACAACCCAGCCTGAGTAAACCCTTCGATAGTTTTTCTTTTAATTTCCAAACTATCTTTAGCTAGTTCCATCAACTTGCCTAAACGTTTCAAGAAATCTTTTTTGTCTTTGGCCAAATAACCAATTCGAGGCAAGTTAATCGTCACTACTCCGATTGAACCCGTCAACGGAGCTGCCCCAAACAATCCTCCCATTCGTTTATGCAACTCTCGATTATCTAATCTTAACCGACAACACATTGATCGAGCATCCTCAGGATCCATATCAGAATTTACAAAATTGGCAAAATACGGAATTCCATACTTAGCGGTCATTTGCCAAACCTTATCCAATTTCTTGTCCTCCCAATTGAAGTCCTTGGTAATATTATAAGTTGGAATCGGGAAAGTAAAAACTCGTCCCGTAGCATCGCCCTCACTCATAACTTCTGCAAAAGCCTGATTAATCATATTCATCTCTTCTTGAAATTCCCCGTAAGTTTCTTTTTGAGGTTTCCCGCCAATAATAATACTTTGATCCTTAAACATTTTTGGACAATTCAGATCCATAGTGATGTTAGTAAAAGGAGTTTGAAATCCCACTCGAGTTGGAACATTCAAGTTAAAAACGAATTCTTGCATAGCCTGTTTAACCGCACTGTAGTCCAACTTGTCAAACTTTATAAAGGGCGCTAACAAAGTATCAAAATTTGCCACCGCTTGAGCTCCCGCTGTTTCCCCTTGAGTGGTATAAAAAAAATTTACCAATTGACCTAAAGCTGGTCGCAAATGCTTAGGCGGTTTACAAGAAATTTTTCCGGAAACTCCCGTGAATCCCTGAGTTAGCAGATCTTGCAAATCCCAACCGCAACAATAAGAGGCTACCTTGTCTAAATCATGAACGTGCAAATCTCCACCTTCATGAGCTCGCTTGATTGATTTTGGATAAACCCTTTCCACCCAATATTTACTACTTACAATCGAAGAAATATAGTTATTCAAACCTTGCAACGAATAAGCCATATTAGAGTTTTCTTTAACCTGCCAGTCCATTTATCCAAGCTACTTAACAACTAGGTCAACCTCATCATCTAAAGATTTTTCCGTATTT
>DAOWHU010000031.1 GCA_030641245.1 bacterium | reverse complement strand
TCAAAAAGGTAGTTGAAAAAATAAAGAAGATAGGAATCGAAGAGGTGAAGAAAGATTTAGTGGTTCTGAAATTTAAAGAGCTTTTGGAAAAAATGCCCGAGATTGTTGAACAAGAGATTGGTGTTCATCCTATTTTTTTTCCAAGAGAAGATCAAGAATATCATCCTTCTATCGAAAATTGGGTGTCTGATTATAAGTTGAGAAAAAATGATCAACAGAAAGATCCTAGTTTAAATGTCAGTGATTATTTATATAATAGCGAAAATGTTCAATCACTAAATGCTCAGGAAAAAGAACAATTGTCAGTAGTTTTAAATTCTTTTGAAAAAAATAAGCCGGTTTACTACAATAGTTTGTTTGAAGAAATTGATTTCGAGATAATAAAATTATTAGAAAAAAATAAAAAACCAGATGCCAGATTTAATATAACTAAAATTGAAAGCAAGCCTTGGCATGATGTTGATGAAAAAGTCAGCCCTAAATTCAAACCAGCGACAAAAATAGCCCCTTCCGTAAACAAGCCTGTTAGCATTTCTCCGAGGCAAACCAATGTTTTAGATTTAAATAACTATATTAAGAAATGAGTCGACAAAGAGAAGTTCCCCAGTTTATAGATATCGAGGATAAAATTGCTTTTCAGTTAACTGCCCGACAATTAGGCTGGATTGCTTTGGGATCCTTTTTCGCTTTTTTGGCTTGGTTTTTTTTGGAAAAAAGTTTTTTCATTATAATCTTTGTGATTATTGCAATCTCAACAATAGCTTTAATTTTTGTTAGACCCTATGGGCAAACTTTGCCGGTTTTCCTGAAAAATGCTTTCACTTTTACTTTTAAGCCCAAGATTTATGTTTGGAGAAAGGGTTATCAAAGAAAGTCAACAGAAACGAAGGAAGATCTAGCAAAAAAAGATACCTCAAAAGCAAACAAGAAGAAGGTTAATCCCAAAAAAATTAAAGAAGCCATTCAGTCTTTGGATATATATGAATAAAAAAATAAACTAAAAGTATGAAGAGTGCCGAAAATTCACTGCAAGAAAAGATGGATATTGCGGAGATAAAAGAAGATGTAATAGTTCTAAAGGACGGTTCTTTGAGAGCGGTTATTGCTACTACCGCTATTAATATGGACTTAAAATCGGAAGAAGAACAACAGGCTATTATCTATAATTTTCAGCAGTTTTTAACGACTTTTAATTTTAGTTTTCAAATCGTGATTTCTTCTCGAAAGTTCAATATTAATCCCTATGTTAATCAATTAAAGAGAAGAATTCGGTTAGAAGAGAATGTTCTATTAAAAAATCAAATAAATGATTATGTTGATTTTGTTGAGGAATTAGTAGGGCTTTCTAATGTGATGTCTAAGATGTTTTATATTGTAGTGCCTTTTTATATTGTAGAGTCGAAAAATCAAGGAATTTTGAAAAAAATATTTTCAGTAGCCAATAAGCAAAAAGCTTTATACCAAGACCATGAAAGTTTTGAGACTTACAAGAACCAATTATTTCAAAGGGCCGAGCAAGTTAGCTCTTATTTATCAACGATGGGTTTAAGTGGAGTAATGCTCCAAACGGAAGAATTAATTGAGCTTTATTATAATTCCTATAATCCATCGGAGTTTGAGTATATTGATTTGGAGAATGTTTCTTCATTAGATCTTGAGAAGTAAAGTAATAAAATAATCAATTTAGATGCTTAAATTATTTCAGAAAAAACAAAAGAAAGAAAAAGATGCTTCGATCAATAAACCTCAAAATTATGGGGAGATTGATATTTTAAACAAAGAAGACGTTTATCAAAAAGGATTAACTCGAGTTTTGGATTTTATTGCACCAGCAGCTTTAGGTGTTTCAAGTTCTCATTTGCAAATCGGAGAAGTTTATTGTCGAACTATTTTTGTGTCAGCTTATCCGAGGGTGCTCTCGATTGGCTGGATGGGGCGAGTGATCACCTTGGATTTACCGATGGACGTGGCTTTCTTTGTTCATCCAATTGATACTATTAAGGTTTTAAAAAACTTAAAAAAGAAGGTGGCGCAGATTCAGTCTCAAATAAAAATTGAAGGAGAGAAAGGCTTAGCCAGAAACCCTGAATTAGAAATGGCTTATCGAAACGTGGAAGATTTAAGAGACAAATTACAAGAAGGGGTAGAAAAAGTTTTCAAATTTGGTTTGTATGTCAATGTTTACGCCAAAGATTTGGAAGCTCTTGAAAAACATACTGATAATTTAGAAGCAGCCTTGGAGTCGATGTCTATTTTTACCAAAAAAGCAGTTTTTCGGATGAAAGAAGGTTTTGATTCTTGCGTTCCGTTGTGTTTTGATAAATTAATGATTGGGTCAGATTTGAACACTGCTCCTCTTTCAACCGCTTTTCCTTTTATTTCTTCCAATGTTACCTCCAATCAAGGGATTATGTATGGAATTAATAAGCACAACAACTCTTTAATTTTATTTGATCGCTTTTCCTTGGAAAATGCCAATACGGTTGTTTTTGCTAAATCAGGAGCTGGGAAAAGTTATGCGATCAAATTAGAGATTTTGCGTTCTTTGATGTTGGGAACGGACTCAATTATTATCGACCCCGAAGACGAATACCGATATCTAGCGGAAGCGGTCGGAGGAAGTTATGTTTCAGTTTCTCTTAATTCTTCTCATCATATTAATCCTTTTTCTTTACAGATTAATAAGGATGAAAGCATGGAGGAGGTTTTAAGGACTAATGCGGCTGATTTAATAGGATTGTTTAAACTGATGCTAGGAAGCATTATCCCTGAAGAAGAAACTGTTTTAGAACGAGCTATTCACGAAACTTATTTGGTCAGAGATATTACCAAAGACATTCCTGTCGAAGATTTAGCCGATAAGCCGATGCCACTTTTAAGTGATTTTTACGAAATTTTAAAAAATATGAAAGGCGGAGAAAGTTTAGCGATGAGAGTCGAGAAATACACCAAGGGAATTTATAAGGGATTTTTAAATCAGCCTTCTAATATTATTTTGAAAAATCGATTAATAGTTTTTAATATTCGAGATTTAGAAGATGAATTGAGACCGATTGCAATGTACTTGATTTTAAAATATATTTGGAACGAAGTCCGGTTCAATATGAAAAAAAGACTGATAACTATTGATGAAGCTTGGTGGATGATGCAACATGAAGACGGAGCCAAGTTTTTATTCTCAATTGCTAAAAGAATTAGGAAATATTACGGAGGCCTGACTACCATCACTCAGGATATTTCAGATTTTTTAGGGTCTTCCTATGGAAAATCGATTGTTTCCAACGCCTCGATTCAATTGCTAATGAAACAATCCCGTTCTTCAGTAGATGTGGTAGCGGACACCTTTTATCTAACTGATAAGGAAAAATATTTTTTAATGGAAACTCAGGTGGGAGAAGGAATCTTTTTTGCGGGCAATAAACGAGCAGCTATCCAAGTAGTTGCTTCTTATAATGAAGACAAAATAATCACCACTAATCCGGCTCAGAGAGAAGAGATAGAAAAGCAAAAACAGGAGGTTTAGTTTTTAAAAAGAAGCAATGTTTCAGCTAAGCAAAGAATTTTTACGTCAGCAAAAGTTAGAAAGAGAAAGAGCCAAAAGTGCCAAGAAGCAATTTGCTAAAAAAATTCAGGATTCAAAATTGGTTGAAACGATTCAAAAAGTAGAAAGTTCAAAGATCACGATGCTTTCTCGGTTTATAATTATTTTAGCTGTAGTTGCTGATTTATTTGGATTGATTCCGGTGGTGGGAAATTTTATTGGAATAGTTTTTGGAGCAATTCTGGTGGTTTTATATTTTTTCAATGGACTAGGGAAAGGAACGACTACTCGAATGGCCAGAAAGACTGTTAGAAGATGGACACTCAGACTGGTTTTATATATGATTGAAGTTTTAGGGTTTGGATTTAGCTGGCTCCCCTTTTTTACCTTGGAAGCTTTAATAGATTATTCTTTGTCCAAAAGAGGTTTTTACAAGACAATTGAGAAGACCGAGAAAGTTATTGGTAAATTAAAATAAAAAAAATGTTAGAAAAAATTAAACAAAATCAAAAAATAAATTTAATTTTTATAAAAATTCTACTGATTTATATTGGATTTTGGTTTTTATTAAGCAACTTGAAAACTAATGGGGTTTGGGAGATGGTTATTTTGAACGTCTTATTTTTCTGGGCTCTTCCCTTCTTTGTTTTGAAACAAAAATTTCAGAAAAAGAATACTTTGGCTTGGCTTAGTTGGAAAAGCAGGCTTAAAGTTATTTTGCAAATCCTGGGAATTTTAGCCGTCTTTGTTTTTTTAATTGTGGAATTGGATGGTTTTTCTTTTCTAAAATTAAACTACTTAGCTCGAATAGATTGGTATTTGAATGATTGGTGGGCCTTGTTTTTTATTAATTTAATTTTAATTCCAGTGATTCTTTTTTCTCAGGAATTTTTTCTCAGGAATTTTTTGATAAATAAATTAAGAAAAACTTTCTCGATTAAAATGACTTTAGTTATTCAAGCAATTATTTTTGTTTTTTTTGAAATTCTTTTTTTTGAAGTTTTTGTTTGGCAGTTTGTTTTATTTAATTTCAGTTTAGCTTTTTGTTTGGGCTGGATTTTTGTTCAGACTAAATCAATCTGGTACTCATTTTTCACTCGCTGGATGCTTATTTTAATACTAGACGGAATGATTTTATATAAAATTCAAAATCTTAAACTTTAATTTTTATTATGCGTAAAAATAAAATTACAATAAATTTTTTTTATTCCTTTATTTTAATGAATCTTCTTTTTTGGAATTTGGCAGGAGTTGTTCAAGCCGAACTTTTTCCCAGCGATATTCCTTCGGTCAGTGATATTACTGATGAAATAGAACAGCGCTATGGATTTGATCAAGATATTTTAAGAAGAGCTCAGAAAAAAGGAGATTACCCAGAAGTAGAAATATTTTTTGATAATACCACCCCCAATGCTGGAGAAAAAGTAACGGTTACAGCGATGCCCAAGTATTTCAAAAATTCCAGCGAGAACCTTTATTATACCTGGTTTCTTTTTCGAGAGGGAGACAGCTTGAGTAGTGCTCAAGTTGTTGAAAAAGCCAAAAGGAGGGCAATGGGAATTGTGGCTCGAGGTGATTTTGATCCATATTTGTTCGGGACTAGTTATGCTGGATCTACTAGCGACCCGGATGATGATGGCTACGATGCTTCTTTCGGAGGAGGAAATGGGGTGGGCGGAAAAGAAATCACCCCCAGCTCCATAAATGATTATGAATCAAATTATTATGCCACTCCAGTGTCTAAGCAAGTAGTTGACACTAGCTATATTACCAGGTGTTATCGTCACAATTTTGGAGTTTCTAGTCCTGAAGATAGTGATTATAGCGGGGTGCAATCTGGAGAAGACTTGATCGTAGAGTGTAAACATAAATTTGCCGAAGCGGATGGAAGCTGTACTAGCGGTTATGAGGTAGGAGATGGGGAGTTTACCAATCGGGAGGAGTCTTGTTGGAATTTAGATCCTACTAATCCGGATACCGATGGAGACGGGATTAATGATGAAGCTGATTTGGCTGGTTTAGGGCAAGATCAGATGACCTGGACTTTCGAACCCGGAGATCGGGTGGGGGTTATGATAGAAGGAACTTCGGTGGTGATTACTAATGAGAGTGGGAGTAATAATGCTTATTATAAAATAACCTGGGCAGGATTAGATATTTGCGATAAAGAGGAAGTTGAAGGCGAAGATAAACGAAATTTGATTGAGAATGATGAATGTGAAAACAGCAGTGATTATGGTTTTACCTACTTAGCCACCGAATCTGTTTATGAGAAAAGCGAAGAATTATTAAAAAGCAACTTAAGCTTCACACCTTCAGCACCCCAGTTTAATGTCAAAAATAATGATTATTCTGATTACATAATCGTTCAATCCAATTTTGTTCAAACTGGAATAACAGATGATTTTATTTATTATGATTGGGATGTCTATTATTGCGAACAAGGAACTTTGGATACCTGTACTTCAATTCCAGGTAGTCAACTTACCACTTTTTGTACTAATGGAGATATTCTAGGGGGATGTTCTACCGGAAATGTTCTCGAGTCTAGTTCTTATGCTGAAGGAATCGGGATCGGTAAGATAAAGTTTAAATTAAGTGAGAATTTCCTTTCCAGCCGAGGAGAGTATGACAATTTTTATTTGAAAGTTTTTCTGAGAGCTAAAACAAGCAAAGGTGCCTCTAAAGTTGGGGTTTCTAGCGTAGACATTCCAGTGGTGGTAGACGATAATCAGATTAAAATTTTCGAAGTTTTTGAAACTTCCAGTGGCGACTTTGCGACTGCTGACGAGATCTGTATTAGTGGAAATTATAATAAAATTTGCCCTGTTTTTTCAGGTCAAATAATCGCGGCTGAAGCTGATATTGATATAGATGGACATGGTTCTTCTGGGGTTGAATCCTATTCTTGGGAATTAAATGGGCAAAGCTTGGCAGCTCCTAAGTCTGGTTCTAGCAAGTGCTCTTTCGCGGATGGTTGTGAGCTGGATGAGATAGTTTATTTGCCGATGTTAGGATCTGGAATGGATTTACAAACTATTTCTCTAAAAATTAAGAAAACTGGAGGAGAGGAAATTACCAGTGAAAGAATTGTGTCGGTTACCGAGCCAATGGCTAAAATCGTCAGCAATAATAGTTCTGCTTGGCCTTGGGAGGTAGACGATGGAACAACCATGGGGACTGTATCGGATGAGGTATTGGTTGGTATGATTGGAGCGGTGGTTTCTTTTAAGGCTGAATTGGTTCCATCTTATTTAAATGGAAATTTGGCTGATAATAATATTTCCTTAATTTGGTATCTGAATGGTCAAGAAGTGGACAGTTCTTTTATAAGCAGTAATTCTGCTTATAGCATTGCTGTAAGTGGTCAAGATATTGAATTTTTGCTAGATGGACAAGAAGGCGATTCTGTGAATTTAAAAGTAGAAGTGATAAAAGAATTTTTGACTTCTGAAGAAAATGCCTTGAAGGATAACTGGGATATTCAGAATGTTGATACTTTAAAAAATAAAAAATCAGTTACTATAAAACAAACCACCGATTTTTCCACTGGGACAATTGTTATGGGAAGTTCAATTAAAATGTTTGCGGCTTCCACTTTAGCGAATACCCCTGAATATTTAATCTTCATGATTAGGGCAGCGATTATGTTCGTTTTATTCTGGGCTTTCGTCTTTGGTTTTGATTTTTGGTTTAGCAGGGAAATTAAGCTCAGCAAGTAGATGTTTAAAAAAATTATTATAATCTTAATTGTTGCTAATGGTTTGTTAGCCTTGTGGTTTTTCAAGAGTTTTTTTGCGGATATTTTTTTGAAGTCGGAAAAAATTGTAGTTGAAATCGAGCAAACTCAAGAAGTGGCGATCGGAGAAGGTGGAGCAGAAGAAGTTACTCTTCAGACAGAAAAGAAAGTAATAGCTACTGGCGATATTAAAATGGCCTTTAAAATGGGTCACGAGATTATTTATTATAATCGAAATAATTTTTTGAAGACTGATTCAGGCGGTTTTTATAGAGAAACTTTGAGCTCTTATCCTTTCAATAATTTGGTTTTTGCCAAGTGTTCCGGTACGGGAAATTTTTGTTTAATGCGATTCAATGGAAAGTTTTCTGTATACAACTTAAAATTAAACCAAAATTTTGAATTAGAAGATGCTATCAGAGATGTTGAATTTAACTCTCAGGGAGATGGATTGATTTATTTATTTTTTAAGGATGGATCTTATTGGTTAAGTTCTTCAGGTTTAAATGGGGAAAACTGGGTTCAATTGAAAAAAATAGAGGGAGATGATCTGGATATTTCAATTAGTTCTCAAGGGGGCAAGTTGGCCTATTTTTCTAGGAAATACGATAAAAAACAAAGTGGAATTTTTTTGACTAACTTGGCAAGTCAGGATCAGGCTCAGAGAATAATCGAAAATGACGTGGTTGATATCCTGTGGTCTCCTTCTGGAGAGCGAATTCTTTTTTCCTATTATGATCATTCAGTTATGCCTAAACGAATTCAGCTTGGCTATTATGACTTAGAGCAAAAAAAACAATACAACCTAGGACTACCAGGTTTAGCGCAAAAATGTGTTTGGTCTGATGATTCTGGATTTTTGTATTGTGCGGTTTTAACCAGTTCTTTCCAAAAAGAATTTATTCTGGAAGATTGGTATTCTGGAGGCTTTGTTTCCAAGGATCTTTTTTGGAGAATGGATTTGAAGAGCGGTCAAAAAGAAAGATTATTTAATGATTCTGAAAAATATCCAGCGGTGGATGCTTTCAACCTAATTTTATTTGGGGAAGAATTGATTTTTGTTGATAAGCTTTCAGGGAATTTAATTTCTCGAAAATGGCAGTAGGCTTTTTCACAATAAGAATATAAACCAGAAGAATAAAGCTTGATCGTTATTCCAAATAGAAACATCAACCAAACCATGGATCAAAAAATATAAAATAAAATAAACGGACACCTTCCAAAAAAGCTTTTTTTCAGAAAGTGTTTTTTTGAATAACAAGAAAACCCAAAAAATTAAACCAAAAATTCCGCAAGAAACCCAAATTTGAGTAAATAAATTATGGGAATGAGGAACTGCCCATTGAGGATAGGGAGGAAACTGAGTTTGTTTTGCCAGATATTTTTTTTGAAAGTTGGCGAAGCCGATACCACTCAAAAAATTATCAGAAATAATTTTTGTGGTTGAAAGGTGAATTACCAGTCGGGAGTCTAGAGAGTTTTTATTCAGAAAGGGATTATAATTGAGTTTTTCTAGAGCGGGAGTTAGGAAAAGAATTAAAAGAACTAGTGAAAAAGATAAGACTAAAAAGACTTGAAAAACTTGCTTTGTTTTTAAGGTCTTTTGCGGAGAGTAAATCAAGACAGTGACTAAAAGAGTGGCTAAAATTGCTCCAACTGATTTAGTCAAAAGTAATCCAATCGCTAAAATTAAAGTTGGGAACAGAAACTTTTTGTTTTTAAAGGGGTTCCAGAAAATAAGACTGGAGAGTATTCCCAGAGACAAAGAAATGGCCAGTTGATTGGGAGAATCGAAAAAAAGGCGGACTCGGTTGTCAAAAGTAGTTATTTGAAAAAGTTTATAAAAGATAGCTAAGAGGCTCAAAACCAATGAATAACCAAGATAACAATGAAAAAATGATTGGGGTTTAACCTTCTTCTTTTCAATAAAAAATTTAACGATTATAGTGAAAAGAATTGGTAGAACAAAAAAGCTCTTGAAGACACTTAAACTTTTAATCCAGTTGATATCCCAATTTACAAATAGAGCAATTAAGCCGGCTAATAAAAACAACCCGGTTCCATTAAACAAAGAGTTGCTCAGAAGATACTCTCGAAAATCTTCCCAGTTTCTTTTTTGAAAAATCAAGAGCGTTCCTGAAATTATCGAAAACAGTAGGGTTATATCTAATAGATTAAGACTTCCATAGCCTTCAATTGGAAATTTGATCATGTAGATTATTGGAATCAGAAAGGGCAGATAAATTATCTTTAAAAATATTTTTTCGATCATATTGCCAAAAAAGTTAATATTAAGGGAAGTAGTTGCGTGGAATAAAAAGGGGTTTCAAACATCGAATGAGTCAATATTATTAAAAAAATTGTGGCGATTAAGAAGTTTTTTTCACTCGGTTTTTTGAAAAAGTTTATAATTGGAGCAACGATTATTAAAAACAAGGCTAATCCTCCTAAAAATCCAAGCTCAGAAGAAAAATCTAAAAATAAATTGTGAGCATAGATGGGAGTTCTTTGGTTAGAAAGAGGTCGGATTTCTTCAGATAAATTACCAATTCCCACCCCAGTCCAGAAATTGTTTTTGGTGATTTCCACTCCGGTTTTCCATAAATCTAGCCGTTCTGAAATAGAGCCTTCACTAAAGTTGAAAGAAGAGAATAGTCGCTGATTAATAGGGTTTGGGACCAAGAAAAATATGATAACCAATAGGGTTATTGAGATATTCCAAGTATCTTTTTTCTTTAGAAAGAACAACCAGAAGAAGGCTAGTGCTAAAATTAGGCTTAAATAACCAGCTCGAGAGAAAGTGAGTAGACTGGTTAACAAAATAACCAAAGAACCGATCAAGTAAAGATTCTTTTTCTCCTTAAAGAATAAATAAAAACCAACCGGAAGAGTGATATTCAAAAATAGACTGAAAAGGTGAGGATCAGGGAATAATCCTAGGGCTCGGAAGACAGTCAAGCCGTTTAGGTCAACCAGCCAACTATTGTATTCTAATACTATTCTGGAAAAGTTTATACCCAGAAAAAAAGGTGTTATTTGAGATTGAAATTGGAAGACCGCTTCCAGTCCAAAAATAAATTGAGAAAAAAATTGAATCAAACCCACTAAAGCCGAAAGGAGCGCTATTCCGAAAATTAATTGTAGGAATAATTTAAAATTAGCTTTTTCCTTTAAAAATGGAAAGATTACCCAATAAAATGGCAGGGTAGAACCTAGAAATAAAATTTTACGCCAAGCTTTGAGCGAATTGGAAGCCCAGAGTAGAGAGATCACGGATGCTAGCAAAACAAAAATTAACAGCCAGGCTCTGAAGCGAGAGTCGATTATCAGTTTTTTTTTGAAAAGACTTTTAGCTAACCAGAGTAAAAAAATAATTGGAATAAGAACTCTGATTATCGAGAGGTCTATATTTGAGCTAGGGTTCAGTGCAAAATTAAAAGGGAGAATCGCTATTAAAAAAATAGAGAAAAAATCAAGCTTTGAAAAGTTGGCTTTAGTCGGCATTTTATTTATTTAAGAGTTTTTTGGTCAAAACTAAAATTAAATAATGCAATTGACTGTGATGTTTTTTGAAAAAATAATTTTGAGATTGATAGTAGTTTGATTTTTTTTTGATATTATTATTCCAGCTTTTACCATCATAGTGCAAGACTGAGAAGTAGGGGAAAAATAAGCAAACCTCATTTATTTTTTGGAGTCTTAAGCACAAATCCTGGTCTTCAAAGTACATAAAAAAGTTTTCGTCAAAACCGTTTAGTTTTTGGAAGGAGGCTTTTTTTATGAAAAAGGAAGTTCCTGAAACCCAGTCCACGATCACAGGCTTTTTTTTATTCCAGGGCTTGTTAACAGAATTTTTGAATAGAATTCTAAGGAGCGAAGTTTTTTTACCACAAGTCCAGGGTTGAGGTAAGTTCTTGTTTTTTTCTATTACTTTGGTGCCGATTATTCCAATTCGAGGATTTTTTTGGAATTGGTCGGTAATTATAGAGAAATTGTCAGTCAAAAGTTCAGTGTCGGGGTTTAAAAAAAACAAATATTTGCCTTGAGCCCGTTGGGCTCCAATGTTACAAGCTTTTCCGAAGCCAAGGTTTTTCTTATTCTCGATAATCTTTATTTTTAAATTAAAGGTTTTCTTCAAAGCTAGGACTTTTTCTTCATTGTTGACTACTATGACTTCAATTTTTTTTAGAGAAGTTTTGTCTTTAATTTTCCTCTCGATAGATTTTAGGCATTTTTCCAAAAGAACCTGACTATTAAAATTGATAAAAATAATTGAGATTTCCATATTGTTGTTTAGCGGATTATATAGTTCTGTATTGCTAGTATAGTTTTTTAAAATACTTTTGTAAATTTTTTGATTGTTTTTTTGGTTAAACCGTTTATAATGTGGATAGGCTTTGGATTCAAAATAAAAAAAACAAAATGGCTAAAAAATTAATATCCTTAAAAGGCTTAAATTTAACTTACAATTTAGGGGTGTCCAACGCTTTTCAAGCGTTGCATGATGTTGATATCGACGAAGGTGATTTTGCGATCATTTTGGGTCCCTCTGGTTGTGGAAAATCGAGCTTGTTGAACATTATTGCGGGATTGGAGTTACCGGAGAAAGGATCTGTCTTAGTTAAATCTAGGGATATTCTAAAGCTCAAAGAAAAAGAAAGAGTCGAATATCATCGTAAAGAAATTGGGATGATTTTTCAATCCTACAACCTTATTTAGACTTTGAACGTTTTAGATAATGTAGCTTTGCCTCAAATTTTTATAAACAAAAGAAAAAGAGCAAGAGATCAGCGTTCTTTGAAGATTTTGGAAAGGCTGGAAATTAGGGGAACATGCTAAAAAGATTCCTTCGGAGTTGTCTGGTAGGCAACAGCAACGAATTGGTATTGCTCGGGCGATTGTGAATGATCCTCGGATTATTTTAGCGGATGAGCCGGTGGGAAATTTAGATTTTGTTTCCTCTAATAATGTTATGGAAATTTTAAGCAAGCTAAATACAGAAGAAGGAAAAACGGTTATAATGATAACTCACAACGCTGAACAGGCTAGTTGGGGGAATAAACATCCCTGAGTATAGCAAAATAAAAGTTAAAACAGCCTCCAACGCTGAAGTTTCTATTGTTAGAAATAAAATTATTGAAAAAGGGTTTTATGTCAGTTTGGTTTCTGAGCTAGTTGACCAGGCTAAGCAGGTTTTTAAAGTTGTTAATGTGATCTTGGTTCTCTTTGAGGCAGTAGTCTTGATTGTTAGTGCAATTGGTATGTTCAATACTATGACGATTGCTTTGCTAGAAAGAACCCAGGAAATTGGAACGATGAAAGCTTTGGGGGCTTCTAAGTTTGATATTTGGAAAATGTTTTTAACTGAATCAATGATAATTGGTTTCATGGGAGTAGTAGTAGGTCTCATTATCGGGTTTTTGATGAGTAAAATTTTGAATTTTGCAATTAATGTGTTGGCTAAGAATTTTGGCGGATTGACTGTAGGGCTATTTTATTTCCCGACTTGGTTCGCTATTTTTATTGTTATCTTCTCAACTTTAGTGGGGCTAGTAACCGGTTTTTATCCAGCCAGACGAGCGGCTAAGTTGAATGCGTTGGAAGCTTTGCGGTATAAATAAAAATTTAAGGCGGCGGCGGGGACTTTCGATTATAAAAAAGTAATCTCCAAAAAGCTTGTTTAAAGGGCGTTCTCTATTGTGTGTGATTATTTTTTCTGCTATATTAGAAACTGTTCTGATTGGGAATAATCCTAGAGAGCATTTTATTGTTATTAAAGCGTATTATGGCAGTACCAAAACAACGACACAATAAGAGTCGTAGAGATAGAAGAAGAGGTGGTCAAAGAAAACTGGAAGCTCAACAAGTAGTAAAATGTTCAAATTGTAGTATGCCTACAATGCCTCATCGAGCTTGTGCCCATTGTGGTTTCTATAAGGGCAAGCAAGTAATTCCAGGAGTTGACCTAAAAAAAAGTAGAAGCAAGTAATAGTTAATTTAAAAAATGGGAAATCGTCATTTAGCTAGAGCGATAGTATTAAAGAGTCTGTATGAATGGGATTTTAATGAAACTAAGACTAGAAATATTGAGGAAATAGTCAAGGACAACATTAAAGAGTTTGCTCCAAAGCTGGTTAGTGATGATTTTGTGCAAGAATTAATGAAGGGGGTTTTAAAAAAACAAGAGACCATCGATCCAATTATTGAGAAATGTGCTCCTGAGTGGCCCTTAAATCAAATCACTATTGTCGATAGAAATGTTTTAAGACTGGGAGTTTATGAATTGATGTTTGGGAACTACGAAGAGGTTCCGCCGAAAGTTGCTATTAACGAAGCGATTGAATTGGCTAAGGCTTATGGAGGGGAAAGTTCCGGAAAGTTTATCAATGGAGTTCTGGGGACTGTTTACCGGGAATTAGGAGAGCCGATGAAAAATGATTCTTCTAAAAATAAGGAAGTTGATAAAAAGGAGAAGAGTAAAAAGACCAGCGATAAAAAAGTCGAAAAAGACTTGAATAAAGAAAAAAACACAAAACCGAAAAAGTAGTTATGTGTTTTTAGAAATATTTAATTTTAGATAGAGTATAAACTATAAACAGTGTTTTAAAAGGGACTCAGAAACAGTCTCTAAAAAATCAATCATTACAAAAAGGAACTAGAATGTTTTCATATAAAAAAACTATTCAAAAGAGTAAAAAATAATTTTGAAAAAGTCTGAGTAAAGTCTTCTTTTTGGGATGTTTGGTTATGTAATTATTATGAACTCGTTATTAATTGGAATTTTGACCTTTGTTTTTGGGTCTGGAGCGGGCTTTACGGCTAGAAAATTTTATGCACGTTATCAGCTCGATACAGCCGAATCTAAAGTGACAAAGAAATTAGAAGACGCTAAGGCAGAAGCGCGAGAATTGCTTTTAGACGCTAAAGATAAAGCGGTGAAAGGTCTCGAAGAAGTTAAAAAAGAGGAGAAAAAGAGGAGAGAGGAATTAAGACAGGTTGATCGACGTCTTAATGAAAAAGAAAATAAGTTAAATAACAAGAGCTCTCAGTTAGAAAAAGAGAAGCATCATATTAAACAAAAGGCTCAAGAAATTGGTAAGATCAGAGAGGGAATTTTGCAAATCAAGAAACAGCGGGAAACGGAATTGGAAAAAGTAGCCAAACTAAAAAAGGAGGGTGCTAAAAGAGAATTGCTTAAAATTGCCGAAAAAGAAAATAAAGATGAATTAGTAAAAGCCATTGCGGAATTAGAAAAGTCTAAAAAGGAGCAAATTGAGGAAGAGGCTAAGAATATTATGACTGAGGTTATGCAACGGTATGCTGGATCTCAGGTGGTGGATACTACTGCTTCTACGTTAAGTATTCCAAGTGACGAAGTCAAGGGACGAATCATTGGAAGAGAAGGGCGGAACATTAAAGCTTTGGAAAATTTAATCGGAGTAGAAATTATTGTTGACGATACTCCCGAGGCGATTGTCATTTCCAGCTTCGATCCGATGCGACGAGAAATTGCTAAAAATGCTATTAATGCTTTGATTAAGGATGGTCGAATTCATCCTACTAAAATTGAAGAAGCGGTTGAGAATGCCAAAAAAGAAATTAATAAAAAAATTAAAGAAGCCGGAGAAGCGGCCGTTTATGATGTTGGTTTGACCGGAGTTGATTCTAGCTTGACCCATCTTTTGGGAAAACTGCGGTATCGAACTAGTTATGGACAAAACGTTTTGTTGCACTCTTTAGAGGTTGCCCACTTAGCGGGAGCGCTTGCGGGTGAATTGGGGCTAGATGTTAATTTAGCCAAGAAGGCTGGATTGTTCCATGATATTGGCAAGGCTGTTGATCATGAAATTCAAGGTACTCACGTAGAATTGGGAATAAACATCTTGAGAAAATTCAATCAGTCTGAGGAAATTATCGATGCTATGAAATCTCATCACGAGGACTATCCTTTTAAGGATGGAGTTGGCTTGTTAATAGCCGCCGCCGATGCTCTGAGTGCTTCTCGACCAGGAGCACGGAAAGACACTCTAGAAAAATATTTGAAAAGATTAGAAGAATTAGAATCTCTAGTGATGTCATTTAGCGAGATTGAGAAATGCTATGCTATTCAAGCGGGACGGGAAATTCGAGTTTTTGTTAATTCTGAAAAAGTAGATGATCTAAAAGCGCTAAAATTAGCCAAGCAAATTGCTACTAAAATTGAAGAAGATTTGAATTATCCCGGAGAAATAAAAGTGAACGTTTTGAGAGAAGTTCGATCGGTGGAATACGCTAGATAAAGCCAAAAAACGAAGGTTTTTGAAAAGTCAAGCTGGAAGGGAGAAGTCGCTAAAAGTAGATAAATAAGCAAAAAAGCTTGCATTGTTTCTAGAAAGTGTATTAGAATGGGGTAGTTGGTAAATAAGAGCCATTCTTGGATACCGTCTTGAAACTGAACTTGTGGTTATAAATTCTGAAAAACGTAATAAAGCTAATATTCTGATAAGAACAAAAATTGCTAAAAATTAAAATAAATTAATGAAGAGTAGCAGGGAGGTGACAACATGAACAAAAAAGAACTAATCGACGTAGTTGCTTCTAAGACGGAGCTTAGCAAGAAAGATACTGATAACGTTGTTAATACAATCTTAGACGTGATCACCGATACTTTGGTAGGACGAGGAACAGTTGCTTTCACAGGCTTCGGAACTTTTTCTACTTCTGATCGAGCAGCTCGAGCGGGTGTTAATCCTCTAACTAAGGAAAAAATCCAAATCGCTGCTACTACTGTACCTAAATTCAAAGCTGGAAAAACTTTGAAAGAGGCTATCAAAAAATAACTAAACTTTGGGAATTATTTCCGATAAGTTTGAGAAGACTCCCTTTCCCTAGGGAGTCTTCTTTTGTTTGAGAAAATAAAAATTGAACAAAAAGATATTTCGAATATCTTTTTAACGGGCACGGTTAAGCGAAAAAACTTGAATGATAAAAAATCTTGACAGATTAGTTTTGCGGTTCTTATTTTGTGTGTTAAAATAATTTTAGCAGAAAGAAAAATAGGATTTTTCTCAAGAAAAAGCGACAAGCTGAAAAATAAAAGTTTAAAAACAAAGCGAATTTCTTTGACGGGTCTTTGTTTAAAAGAAAAAACACAATATTAAAATAAAAATAATGGAAGGGAATAGTATTGAGAGAATGAGAAAAACTAATGGGAAGGAAGAAGTTGATTTAAAAAATCAGCTGAGTGTTAATGCGATGGCAGGTTGGAACAATGAATTAGCTTCGATTGGTAAAAAAGAAGGGCTTAATGACAATAGCCAGACAGAAAAAAAAGAGAGAGGTCCTGAAAAAGAAAGGGCTCAAGAATGGGCGGATCAGTTTCTGCCTGATGGAGTTTTAGATGCCTATGCCTTGTTTTATGAAAAAAGTAAAAAATCAGATGAAGTGAAAAGGGGAAATAAAAAATATCAGAAGTATCTTGAGATGGCCGAAACAGAACTTAAACCAAAATTAGTGAGCTTTCTGGAAAAAAGAATAGAAGAAGGGCGGATTAAAATAGGCGAAGAAAACCCAAAGAACATAAGCAAAGAAATTTCGGAAATTTTGAAAAGTGATATGCACGCTAAGTCGCTTTTGAAGGCTATGAATAAATATCAAAATGATCCAGAAAATAAGGAAAAAACATCTTCAGGGGAAACTGTGGAGAGTATTGGTGCGGATAAAACGGAAATTAGTCTGAAAGAAAAAGGGGAGTCGGAAGCATTCGAGGCCGAGAAGGAATTTTTCGAGAAATATAAGAAAGGAGTTGTTTACATAAATTCTTCAGATGGGTCAGAAGTTACAATTTTGGATTATGATTTGCAGAAAAAAAAAGCTACAATTTCTGTTTATCGAACCCATCTTTACAATACGGAAAATGATGCTCATGAGTTTGTTAACGCCAAAGAGAAAAAAGAAGTGACTCTGGAGGAGCTTGAAAACCTTTTAAAGAATTCTTTTACCGATGAGGAGATGGAAAAAGATGAGAATAAGCAGCTTAAAAAAGAGAAAAAAGAGCTAGAAAAAGCTTTTTGGGAAGAATTTGAAAAATATAAAAATATTGAGGGGTTGAAAATTGTAAATTTTGGGTATGTCGCTGGAGAAAAAAGACATTTAGCTAAAATTAAAGAAGGAGGGAATGGAGCGAAGCTTGTCACCAAGCAAGAATTAAGAGAAGTTGTTGAAAAACTTTCAGCCAAAAAACTAGAAAATGACAATGAAAAACTT
>DAOWHU010000089.1 GCA_030641245.1 bacterium | reverse complement strand
TCGGTTAAACGATGAAAAGGTTTTTTGTCAAAATCAAAATTACCCTTGCCTCTTTATCGGATTATTCCAGCGTTTACTCTGTTCATAATTTTTTATCCTTTTTATGGTTTTTCAATGTTCTTCGTTTGAAGAGTTATTAAAGCAGAAAAAAGTGAAGAAGGCAAGGATCGACAGCGAAACTGTTCTTAAATCTCTTAATTTATTTATATTATCTCTTGACACCCCTGGGGGGTGTATGTTAAACTAAGTTTTGTAATAAATTTTTAATAATTAGATAGTTAAGGGACTGTCTCCAAACCCCAATTTTCGTCTAAATTTATAAACTTTAGCTATAACTTGTTTCGTAAAGTTCGCAAATAAACCATACTTACTAACTTTTATTAACTGCATTTCGCTCAAAATTTATAAATTTAGTTCAAAAAGCGGGCTTGGGAGCAGTTCCAATAAAAAATAAAACTATGAGAAACAAAAAAGAATTTTCACCTCTGATTTTTTTGGCTTCTTTGGGAGCGGGGGGATTGTCAGTGGCTTTTTTTGCTTTGATCAACTATACGTTTGATCATGGAAAAGGTTTGGTTAATTTCGCACAAACCCATAATTCAATGGCCGGATTTACCGAAGGACTTTACAGTTTATTAGAACTTGGAATGATAGGGTTTGCAATTATTCATTTTGTTTTAAGCATCATTTTTTTGCCCCAATTAATAAAATGGATTAAATCTAGCTCGTATAAAAAATTTGTTGAGAATCCCTTAGTAAATGTCGGCATTT
The DNA here is from genome assembly GCA_030641245.1 of bacterium. Taxonomy (GTDB): domain Bacteria; phylum Patescibacteriota; class Minisyncoccia; order Moranbacterales; family DUUL01; genus UBA2773. The sequence goes on along the minus strand of DAOWHU010000089.1, from coordinate 16,791 downwards.
TAGCCCCTTTCATTTCTTTGGCGATGACTATGAATGTGCTTTTAGCTTCAGTCCGATATTTTGTTCCAAGTTTATACAACAATTTACAGTCTTTGATGATTCCAGGATTGATTGTTTGGATAGTGCTTTGGTTTTTTACCATGAGGATGGCTATAAAATTATTAAAAATATCTTTCATCAAGGGATTTGATATTAGCAAAATTTATTTTGGTTGGCTTTTGTATCCATTTGCATTGGGGATGCTTTCGGTGACTGGGGCGGGAATAGCAGCGATGTCTCAAGCTCCGATGCCGGCTCATATTGCTTTTTTTATGCTTTTGATTTCAGGGACGATGGGAATATTCTTAATGATGGTCAAACTAAATGCTATCTTTAAAAATCATTTTGCTTTGGAAGGATTACCAGATAAACAGTTTTTACCGAGCTTGTTAATAATAGTTCCAAATATAACTTTGTATGCTATTATTGCATTTAGGATTGGTCATTATTTGCACAATCATTTTAATGCTCAGTTGAATGTTTATTATATGATTGTGATGGTTACCGCTTTTGCCTTCGAAACTTGGTATATGATTTTTGGTCTGAGTCTTTTACAAGATTATTTCAAGAAACATTTCAAGGGAGAATTTCATGTTTCTCAATGGGGCTTAGTTTGTCCTTTTGTAGCTTATGTAGTTTTGGGATCCTTTGTTTATATCCTATTTTGGCAAAATGCGATTATGTTTTGGTTCTTAATGTTAGTGGTGTTTTTCACGACAGTTTTGTTTTTAGGCTTGCTTAGAAAGAACTATTCTTGCGCGAGGCTCAAATCAACCGGTTTAAATTGTGAGTAAAAAATATGAAGAATACTAAACAGTTAATTAATAATATTATTGGGCAGTTAGAGGGCATAAAAAGAATGCTTGACAATGAGAAGGAGTGCGTGGATATTTTGGTTCAGCTTAAGGCTTCCAAATCTGGAATTAATTCTGTGATTAATAAAATAATAGAGGAAAATACTCTAAACTGCTTGTCAGGCAATAAAAAAGTTGATCGAGAAAAGATTAAAAAATTAATAAAAGAGATAATAGATAATAATTGATTAAGAATTATTATTTGGTAAGTTTATAAAAATTAAAATAATATTATGAGTATGGAATTTAACAGTGAAAATTTTAAGAAAGAGGTTGTTGAAGCCTCAAAGGAGAAGCCAGTTTTGGTAGATTTTTTTGCGGAATGGTGTGGTCCTTGTAAAATGCAAGGTCCGATTGTGGATGAATTAGCCAAAGAAATAGGAGATAAAGCGATAATCGGAAAATTGAATATTGAAAGTACTGAAGACGTGGCGGGCGAGTATGGAGTGATGAGTATTCCAACTATGTTGGTTTTTAAAGACGGAGAAGTTAAAGAAACTATGACGGGATTAAGGGAGAAAGGTGCGTTGAAGGAAATATTAAAGAAATATTTATAAGATATGAATTTTAATCATTTTGAGACGAGTTTAGGCAAGGAAAATGAATATCCTAAATTAGTTAGAGATAAAATTCCCGAGATTATCAAAAAGGAAAAAAACGTGAAAGTAAAAACAAGAATTTTAGAAGATGATAAAGAATATTTAGAATTTTTGTTTAAAAAAATAAAGGAAGAGGTTGATGAGCTGGTTAATGCAAAAAATAAAGATCATATGGTAGAAGAACTTTCAGATGTTATGGAAGTTATTGATGAAATCTTGAAATCGAATAATTTGAATCTGAAAGATATTCAAAATGCCCAAAAAAGCAAAGTTCTCGAGAGAGGCGGTTTTTTAAAGAGAATTTTAATGTTAGAAAAAAAATAAATGAAAGCCAAAAAATCTTTAGGGCAAAATTTTTTAATCGATGATCGGGTTGTTGACTCGATAATTGAAGCAGGGGAAATTTCTCAAGACGATAATGTTTTGGAGATTGGACCCGGTCGAGGTTTTTTGACCAAAGAACTAATTCAGAAATCTGGGCGAGTTTTAGCTATTGAAAAAGATGAATCTTTAGCTGAACTTTGTCGAAAAAAACTGGCTTCGGGAAATCTGGAGGTTATCACCGGAGATGTTCTGGAGACTAACTGGGAAGAAATTTTAAGTCAAAGAGGTTTTTCGGGAATTACTCGTTTGAGCAAAGTTCGAGGAAAAACCGAGCAACGCAAGGGAGTTTATTCGGGGATAAATGGAATGAGTAGCAGAGGTTTTGACAAAGAAATTTGTCAAACGCGTAATTCCCGTTATAAACTGATTGCCAATATTCCTTACTATATAACGGGTAAGATTCTTCGATTATTCTTAGAAAATTCTTTTCAACCTCAAATTTTAGTTTTGATGGTTCAAAAAGAAGTAGCCGAGAGAATTTGTCAAAAACCTGGTAAACTAGGAATCTTATCTTTATCGGTTCAGTATTTTGGAGAGCCAGGGATTGTGGAAATTGTTCCTCGGGAAAAATTTGATCCGATTCCTGATGTCGATTCAGCAGTTCTGAAAATAGTAGTTAAGAACGAAAATCGATTGGATCTAGAAGCGGAAAAGAAATTCTTCAGACTAATTAAAAAGGGTTTTGCCAATCCTCGAAAAACTCTAGTCAATAATCTTTCAGCTGGACTAGTCTTAGAAAAAGAGGCGGTTGAGAAAGTTTTAGAAAAAATCGGTTTTGACGGTAACGCTAGAGCCCAAGAACTGGGAGTGGAGGATTGGATTAAGATGATAGAATATCTTTAAATTATTTCAAAGCTCAAATTATTTCAAATTGCTTCAAATCAAACCCAAAATCTAAAATCTAAATATCCGCCCCAAAGGGCGGACTTTTGGTCATTCGACATTAAGGTTTGGTTTGGAATAATTTGGATTTTGGCATTTTATATACACAATAAAAATAAAAAAGCATATCGATTTGATATGCTTTTTTATCGAAGAAAACATTTATTATTACCCTATTCTATATTCTTTGCATTTGTTTTCTTGAAGGTTACAGAGAATTGCGGTTCGTAAATCGAATCATTAGTGTCTTTTAATTGAATTGATTTGCCATCCATTAAGTTGCTCATAGCAATATCAGAAAGCATTTGTTTCAGTTCTTTTTGCTGGTCTTTGGATAGTTCTAATTCTTGAAACCGTTCTCCCATTTCAGCTTGAACCATAGTTTGAATCTGTTTTCTTTTTTCAGTTAATTCCTTAATTTGCTCTTTAACTTCCTCAAATTTATTGGTATTAGTTAGGGCATCTTTGTATTCAGCTTGAACTTCTTTCTGTTTTTTCTTAACTTCTGTCAGTTCATTAAATATCTCTTGGATATCTTTCATTTGTTTGAGAGATTTAACTATTTGGTGCACTTCTTTGTCAAATCCTTCGTTGCTTTTCGATGTACCATTTAGTACATCTTTATGCTACTCGGATTTTCCTCGAACTGTTCTCAAATATTTAAATCTTTGACTTTATTGTTAATTAAAATTATTTCTGTTTTTATATTAGAAACGTTTCGATAAATATCTCGTAATATTTTTCGTAGATCAGCTTCTAGCTTTTGAACTACAAAATATATTTTACAGTAAAAAAATATTATTGGAAATAGATTTGTTGAATCTTAAAATTTATGGTAATCTTGATTGTGTTGTTCGGAGATAGTATCTCTTGCCTAATTATTTCAAATAAAACAGAAATGAAAAAGAGAAAAATTTTGGCTTTAGTATTTCTTTTGGTAATAGGTGTTGCTAGCGCCTTTTATTTTTTTAGTGATATTGATAAAAAACAAATTCTAATAAATTCTCTTTCGGCGGTTGATAAAATCGCTCAATTTTTGCCGATAGAGCAAAGTACTAAAGACGAAATTCAAGCCATCGATAAATTTGTCCAAGCTTTTACCGTTAAAGATGGAATAGAAAGACGGTATTTAGTTTTGTTGCAAAATAACATGGAATTGAGACCGACTGGCGGATTTTTAGGACAATATGCTGTTATGAAGCTCAAAGATGGGGAAGTGACCTCTTTGTTTGTAGAAGATGCCAATTTACTAGATCAACGAATTAAAGCTGATGTCAACGCTCCCTATCCCTTCGAAAAAATGATGTCGATTAAAAGATGGAAATTTAGGGATTCCAACTTTTTTCCAGATTTTCCAACTAGCGTTGATAAGATCAAATATTTTTATCGATTAAGTGGCGGTAATGATGATTTCGATGGAGTTATTGCAGTTAACGCTACTATTTTAAATGATATTTTAGAAATCACTGGACCAGTTACGGTGCCTGGTTATCCTGGAACCTACACTAGTGAAAATGCTATTTTAAAACTTGAAGAACAGGTTGAAAAAAGTTTTGAACTTCAAGGAATAAACGTTCAAGACCGGAAATTAATTTTGAAAAAAATGGCTGCTATTATTGTCGACAAACTTGGCTCGATTTCTAATATTTCTAAAGTGCCTGATCTAGTCTTGGAAGAATTGAGAAACAAGGACGTTCAGTTTTATTTTGAAGATCCAGAATTGCAAGCTTTGGCGGAAAAAGTTAACTGGGCAGGGAAAGTCGATCAAGAATGGGATGGTGATTATTTGATGGCGGTAGATGCTAATTTAGGAGCCTTAAAGTCAGATTATTATATGGAGCGAGAGATGATTTATAGCGTGGATTTGACTCTGGAAAAACCAACTGCTACTTTAGAAATTAACTATACTCATAATGCGGTTTACGGTGATTGGCGAACCACTGATTATCATTCTTATTTAAGGGTCTATACTCCTCTGAGGACTGAGCTAGTGTCACGGGCATGGGTTAGTTATCCTAATATTCAGGAAAATCACGGCCGTCAGTATTTTGGATTCATTTGTCACACTGTTATGAATAGTACAACTCCTGCCAAAATTGTTTATACTCTTCCCGACAGACTGAAAGATAACTACAAGCTCTTGATTCAAAAGCAGTCTGGAGTAGGAGATGTACCAGTCACAGTTAATGTTAAAACCGCTGAAAAAGAGTATACTCGGAAAGGTATCCTGAAGAATAATTTAAAATTTGAATTAACCAAAAGCGGAAAATAATAGTTTATAATCAATTATCAATTGAAAAATATTTTCAGAAATTATGATGAACATGCTGTGGGTCTATAAGTTTGAAAATTAGCTCATTAAGTCATTGTAAATTTATTGAAAATTGAAAATTGTGAATTGAAAATTTTTAAACGGGAGGGTTTTGGATTTATTTCCAAAAGCCTCTTTTGTGCTGTAACAGACTTCCTATGAAATAAGTCATTTGACAGTAGATCTAATTTTAATAAAATTATATGGAACTAAAAAAATTTTTAAGCTTAGTCAAGAAACACCTAATCTTTTTCTGGGTGCCGTTTCTAATTATTTTCTTAGGAGGTTTGGCTTGGTACGATCAACAGTCCAGCCTTTATTCGGGATCTGTAGCGGTCAACATTTCACGTGAAGGTCGGATTGCCACTCAGGATTATCAATATGATCAGTTTTATCGATTAGAGGCTGATGAAAAATTTGGCAAAAATATTGTTAATTGGGTGGGTGATCCAGGGTTGATGGAATCCAATCGAATTCTATTTACAAAGTTTAGACGAGGCGATTGGAGCGATATTTCTAAAATTAAAGCGATTCAACCGTCTGCTAATTATGTTAAAATCGAATTCAAATCTGAGACCATTCAGTCGGCGATTATTTTTGGAGAAGTTATTAAAAAAAATTTGAATCAGAAAAATCAACAACTCAATGTTAAGCAAGATCGGAATTGGTTTAAATTAGTGATAGACGATGCGCATATAGTTAAAAATCATATCAATCTTTACTTTGTCCTGGTTATTTTTAGTTGTTTGGGAATTCTATCGGGAATATTCGGAGTGCTTTTGAAGCATTATTTTAAAGGGTTTTTTAAAAAAACAAGAAGCAAGTAGGGTATTCTTAACTTTTCAAAAATGAGAATAGGAATTGACGGAAGGTGCTTACAAAATAGTCGGAATACGGGGGTAGAAGAATATACTCAAGGGCTGATTTCTCGCTTGGTAAGGGAAAACAACGAAGATCAATTTATTATCTTTTTGAATGCCTTTGGAGAAATCAGAGAAGAGTTAGATTGGCTGAAAGATTATGAAAATGTTCAGGTTAAGAGATTTAGATTCCCTAATAAATTGCTTAATTTTGGTTTTTGGTTTTTAAATTGGCCTAAGGCTGACAATCTTTTGGGGGGATTGGATTTTTTCATTTCACCCAATTTTCATTTCACTGCTTTAACTAAATCTTGTCGTCGAATTTTAACCGTTCACGATTTATCTTTTGAAAGAATGCCGGAAACCTTTTCTTGGAAAAGAAGGTTGTGGCATTTTTTTATTAATCCTCGAAAAGTTGTTCGGGAGGCTTATAAGATTTGGGCAGTGTCGGAATCAACGGCTCAAGATTTAATTAATTTGTATCAAGTTAAGTCTGATAAAATTATTGTTAATCATCCTTTCTTTAATTTTGAGTTTTTTAATCAAGCCAGGAAATTCAATCCAGCTATTGTGGAGCGGTATAATTTGCCAGAGCAATTCATTTTGTTTCTAGGGACTATTGAGCCTCGAAAAAACATCAAAGGGCTGATAAGAGGTTTTGAGAGTTTCAAGAAAAGAAATGATTGGACCAAGGAATATAAATTAGTGATTGCCGGTGAGAAGGGCTGGCTTTGGCAGTCTACAATTGAAAGAGTTCGAAGTAGTTCTTTCGAAAAGGACATAATTTTTACGGGTTTTGTAGTAGAGAAGGATAAACCAGCTCTCTATTCTTTAGCTAAGATTTTTGTTTATCCCTCTTTTTACGAGGGTTTTGGGTTCCCGCCTCTAGAAGCTATGGCCTCGGGAATTCCGACCATTGCCTCTAGTTGTTCCTCGATGCCCGAAGTTTTAGGGGACGGGGCAATTTTAATTGATCCTTATAAATCTTTTGAAATTTGCTTGGCTTTGGAAATTTTATTGAAAGACGAACGAGTTTATCAGGAATATTCCCGAAAAGGTCAAGAACAAGCTCAAAAAATTGCTGAAATAAAAAGAAATTTCAAGATTATCTAATTAAATACTGATTTTAATCTATATTTAAATCAGTATTTCTTGTTACGTAGCATGTTACGTAGTAGGGGATTTTCAACTTTTATTTTATTCATAAACTAAGCTTTTTCTGCTAGACTTAGTTCAAATTATTAGACAAAGACTATGCGAATCGGAATCGATGCCAGGTTTTTTGGTCCCCAGGAAAAAGGGCTAGGAGTTTATGTTCAAAAATTAGTGGAAGGATTAGAGAAAAATAGTAATGAGACTGATCATCAGTTTTTTATTTTCTTGAAGAAAGAGCGTTTTCAGGATTTTAAACCTCAAAAGAAAAATTTTCACAAAGTTTTGGCTGATTATCCTTGGTACGGTTGGCGGGAACAGTTTGTTTATCCTTTTTTTCTGAACAAATACAAGTTGGATTTAATGCATTTTGGACATTTTAATGTTCCAATTCTGTATCGAAGGAAAATGGTGGTCACAATTCACGATTTAATTTTATTTCACTTTCCAACCTTCAAAAACTCCACTTTAAATCGGTTTTATTATTCGCTAAAACTTTTAGCTTATCGCATCGTTATTAATTTAGCGGTTCGTAAGGCTTTGGTAATAATTGCCATCTCTGAGTTTACCAAAAAAGATTTGGTAGAAACGCTTAATGTACCTGGAAATAAGATAAAAGTTATTTATCAAGGGTGTAATTTATTGGGGCAAAAAGCCGATCAAAAGTCTGAGACTATTTTAAAAAAATATGGTATAATTAAGCCGTATATCCTATACGTTGGGAATGCCTATCCTCATAAAAATTTAAAACGACTATCTCAAGTTTTTTCTTCGTTTAAAAAGAAGAATCCAGGGGTTAGTTTGGTGCTAGCAGGAGGTAGGGACTATTTTTATCAAAGACTAGAAGAGAAGGCTCAAAAAGAAAATCTGAAAGGAATTATTTTTCCGGGTTTTATTGATGAGTCTGATTTGGTGACAATTTACCAGGAATCAGAATCGGTTGTTTTTCCATCCTTATATGAAGGTTTTGGTTTTCCGCCTTTAGAAGCTTTGGTTTGCGAAAAGTCAGTGGCTTGTTCCAAGAAAACCTCTATGCCAGAAATTCTGAAAGGGACTGTTAGCTATTTTGATCCAGAAAGTTCTAGTTCGATGCTGAATTGTTTGAATAAAGTTTTTCGGTTAAGAAAAAACAAAAGAAGTCAAAATCAAAAAAAAGCGGCAGCTGAAATAATTAAAAAATTTAATTGGGATAAAACGGCTCAAGAAACATTAAGAATCTACGAAAGTGTTTCAAAATCAAAAAAATAATAAAAATTTATCGATGTTTGACATTAAGCCGGCTGGGAGCTCGGAGGTTTTTGGTTCTGATAAAAATCATAAAAAGGTGTCAGAACATCAAGAAGATTGCGAGCTTTCGCTTGTGGAGGCCTTAAGAGAACAAGAAAGAGAGGATTTAGTTAGAGTTAAAAAGCAGCAAGCAGTCCAAAGAGAAAGGGCGTTAGAAATTAAAAAAGAGGCCGGATTATTTAAAAATATTCATCTAGATCAGCACTTCAATGAAAAAGATGTTCCAGTTCGGGTTGTTTCGGGGACTTTAAGGGGGGAGCGTTTTGATGAAAAATATTTGAAAAAATCCGAGCAAGAGGTTTTGGTTGAAAAAGCAGAGATTCAAGAGCAGTTGAGAGAAGAGAAAGTTAAGAGATTGGAAAAGATTGCTCAAGATCAAAAACAAAAAGAGGCTAGCTTGAAAAGAAAAATAAAAGAGGAGGCTCGAAAAGAAAAGACTAGGATTTATCAAAAGAAAAAAGAAATAACAGAAAAAAAGAGACTAGAAAAAAAACAACAGCGGGAAGATCAACTGAATCAAATTAAACAAAATTTATTTGTTAATCCCAGTTGGGCCAAGGATAAGTTTAGTTTTATGAGACCGGCTTTGGCTTTTTCCGGAGTGTGTTTGATGATTTTTGTAACAATATTTTCTTTGAGATTTGTTTTTTATGGGATTCAGATTAAAGATCGAGTAGTTGTAAAAGGAGTCAGTGTTGTGGCTGATTTAGATCAAATTAGGGACAATTTTCAAGATAAAGATTTTTCTCAAGTAGTTTCTGATTTTCAAAAAATTCAAGGAGAGATCAATAACATCAATCAAGAATTGGAAATAATGGGTGGTGGGCTTCCAGACATAGTAGCCAAGATACCCTTTGTCTCTAGTTATGGTAGCGCTAAAAAATTCCTGGAAGCTGGTGAGCAAATTACTCAGGCGATGGTTTTAGTCAGTCAATCTATTGATGAATTTTCTGAAATAGAAAATCCTTTGAATTTTGAAGGCGACGGAGAAAGCACTTCTTTAGGAAATTTCCTTTTGGACTTAGAAGAAAAACTAGTTTTAGCAGAGAGTCACTTGAATTTAGCTCAAAAAAACTTGAATGAAGTTAATCCAAATGATTTACCTAAAAATTACCAAGAGAGAGTCCGGGTTTTAAAAGAAAATTTTCCTAAGGCTTTAGATTTATTATCTGAATTTAATCAAAAACAGGTTATTTTTCGAAATTTATTAGGCTATGCTGGTCCGCGAAAGTATTTATTTTTGTTCCAAAATAATCACGAAACTCGTGCCACAGGAGGGTTTATTGGGAGCTATGGGGTTTTGAGTATTCACAATGGAGACGTCAAAGATCTCTTTGTGGACGGCATTTTCAATCCCGACGGTCAGTTGTCGGTTCGAGTCGTGCCACCAAAACCAATTCAGAAGATTTCTACTAATTGGTCAACTCACGATGCCAATTGGTTTCCTGATTTTCCAACTTCAGCCGAAAAAATAGCCTGGTTCTATGAAAAAACTGGAGGACCAACTGTTGACGGAATTATCACCTTGACTCCGACTGTGGTAGAAAAATTATTAGAAGTGACTGGACCGATTGAAATGCCTGAATATGGAATAACAGTTGATTCTGATAATTTTATTGAAGCTACCCAATTTGAAGTTGAAGAAGATTATGATAAAGAGGAAAATCGTCCTAAAAAGTTTATTGCCGATTTGACGCCTAAAGTTTTAGATCGGGTTTTCTCTCAAGAAGGACTGAGCAACTTTTCTCAAGCCTTACAAATTTTGTCAGAAGTCTTGAAAGAAAAACATATTTTAATTTATTCTGAAAATTCTGAGATTCAGGAAATGGTTTCTGATTTAGGTTGGTCGGGAGAGATTTTGGATGCCTCAAAAGATTATTTGATGGTGGTTAATTCTAATGTTAACGGCTATAAAACTGATGGAGTGATTGACCAAAAAATTAGTCATGAAATTGAAATTGAGTCTGATGGTTCTGTCATAGACACTGTTACTATTAAGAGGGTTCATAATGGCGGAAGTTCTCAATACGAATGGTGGAATAAAGTTAACGCTAATTATATGAGAGTTTATGTTCCTGCGGGAAGCCAGCTTCTTGAGGCGGATGGTTATACGAGAGAAACAGTGGAATCACCAGTTGATTATGATAAGTTAGGTTTTGAAAGAGATGATTTGGTAGTTGAGTTAGAGAGTTCAATCGAAATTGATGAGGATAGTGGAACAGAAATTTGGGAAGAGGGCGGTAAAACCGTTTTTGCGAATTGGGTTTATGTTTCACCTCAAGAAAAAGTTCAAGTTTCTTATAAATATCGATTACCCTTTAGGCTTGATTTAAATCGAGAACAGGATAAAATGGATCTCTATACAATTTTGTATCAGAAACAGTCTGGAATGAATACCTCGATGCTAGAGACTAAATTGAAAATGAGTGATACCCAATCTGTTTTTTGGCAATATCCCGAAGAACTTAGAAGCGAAAAGGGTGTTTGGGAGTATGATTCTAATTTAGAAGAAGATCGATTTGTGGGAGTAGTCGTTAAATAAATGTCAAAGCTCAAATTATTCCAAATTGTTTCAAATCAAGCTCAAATTATAAAATCTGAATTTTAAATTAAATTTATTGATTTCGGTATTTGACATTGAGATTCGATTCGTTCATTTCGCTTTGTTTGTCGAAGTAGAGAGCACTTTGGATTTTGACCTTCGGGAACAATTTAAGAGAAAAGAACCTGGAGTTAATCATTCAATAAGTCTAAATTTACCAGCATGTCTAACCTAATCTTGTCTCCAATCAAAGAGATGGAAATTCGAGCCTCTAAAATTTCAGGGGTGGTTTCCTTAGCTCAAGGAGTGGCGGATTTTGATACTCCGGAATGTATCAAGCGTTGTGCTATTGAGCATATTCAAAATGGAGATGTTGCCAAATACTCACTTTCCCCCGGAATTATGGAACTGAGAGAAGTGCTTGAGGTAGATTTGGCTAAAAAGGGGATTTATTATGATTTTGAAAGTGAAATAATTATTACAGCCGGAGCTATTGAGGCTATTACTGCGACTTTGTTGACCATTCTTAATGATGGAGATGAGGTTTTAATTCCAGATCCAACTTATACGTCTTATCAAGAGGCCATTAAAAATGCTAAGGGAGTTCCTAAATTCGTGCCTTTAAGTGAAAAGGACGGCTGGTCTTTCGATGAAAATAAACTAGAGAGAAATATTACTTCCAAAACCAGGGCAATTTTATTTTGCAATCCTAATAATCCCACTGGTACTATTTATTCCAAAGGTCAGTTAATGAAAATTCTAGAGATTGCCGAGAAAAACAATCTCTATGTTTTAGCAGATGAAGTTTATCGAGATTTTGTTTATGACAATCAGGATTTTTATTCTATTGGAAATTTTTCAAAATTTAGAAATAGAATAATTTATATTTTTTCTTTTTCCAAATCTTATTCTATGACTGGGTGGCGAGTGGGATTTTTAGCCACAGAACAATCTTTAGCTCAAAAGATATTAGTTCGACACGATGTTTTAGTAACTTGTGCCCCAGTTGTTTCTCAGTGGAGCGCTTTAGCGGCGATTGAAATGGCCGACGAAGATATGCAACATTTTAAGGAGATGTTTAATGAGCGTCGTGATTTAATCTGCAGTCATTTAGACGGCATGCGAGATTGGCTTATCTATCAAAAACCTTCTTCGGCCTATTTTGTTTTTCCGAAGTTTACCAAGAAATTGGTTGAAGCCTTGGAAAATGATCGAGCTATAAAGAATTATGATACAAAAGACTATCAAGAAAAATCTCTGTCTTGGAAGTTGGCTTTGAATTTATTATATGAAGCCAAAATAGCAGTTGTTCCAGGTCGGGCTTTTGGAAAAACAGGAGAAAATCATATTCGGATGTGTTTTGGGCGATCTAGCGAAGACATTCTGAAAGTTTTAGTGAGAATGAAGGACTATTTTGATAAAAAATACAGGTAGCTTTAAGCACAGAAAGTAAACAAACTAGTCATTAACTATGAACATGAAAAAAATATTTAAATTTGTTATTGAGCGTTACTTGAAGTTGCTGACCAAAATTATACTTTGGCGGCACAATCCTTTAATAGTGGCGGTAGCCGGTTCAACTAACAAAACTTTTATCAAAGACCAGATTCTGGCTGAACTTAAAAATGAAGAGAAAGTCAGAGGAAATCCTCGAAGTTTCAATACTGAAATAGGGTTGCCTTTGGCGGTCTTGTTCTTGCCTTCGGGTTATTCTTCTATTTTCAAATGGGTTGATGTTTTATTAGCCGGAACCTACATTTCAGTTTTTAAAAGAAATTTTCCTAGAATTTTAGTTTTAGAGATGGGCGTTCAGAGGAAAGGAGATATCAAATATTTGCTTTCGATTATCAAACCTAAAATGGTAGTTATTTCAGATATTGGAGGTAATTTTTCAGACAACAAAAATGTGATAGATGAAGAAATGGCTCGGCTAGTTTCGGCTATTCCCTCCGAAGGTAAAGTTATTTTGAATATGGATCATGATCGGGTTAAAAACTTAGAAAAATATTGTCGAGCCCCAATTATTTTTTATGGTAAGAATAAAAAAGCAGATGTTCGAATCAAAAATGTAAGGAATAACTCCAATGGGCAAACTTTTGATCTCGAGTTAAGCGGACGTAAAAGTCATCTAGAAACTGATTTATTTGGTTTGCATAATATTCATTCTTTAACGGCGGCTAGAGTGGTGACTAGCGAAATTAGAAAAAAAACCAAAAGTAAAACTAAAATCAAAACCAAAAATGTTAAGAAAAAGAGAAACTAAAAAAAAATCTTTAGGACAAACGATCAAAAAGTTTTTTCTCTGGGTATTGTTCCTGTCTTTTTTGGGTGTTAGCGGTTGGGTTTTATTTTTTTCTGATTATACCAAAATTAAACAGGTTGAATTTATTGCTGATAAATTAGATAAAAAGATTTTAGGAGATATTTCAGATAAGTATCGAAGCGAATTTTGGCTTAAATATGGCTCCAGAAATAATTTTTTTCTTTTTCCTCGGGGTAGTTTCACAAAAGAACTAGAAGATCAATTTGAAGTCATTAGAGAAGTTAATTTTAAAAATCAATTCCCAGATAAACTGGTTGTTGAAGTCGAGGAGCGTCAAGGAATTATAATCTGGTGTAGTCGCGAAAACTGTTTTTTGGTAGATGAAATCGGATTAGTTTTTTATATGCTTCAGGATAATGAAAAAGAACAACGTTTCGAAGAATATGACGTAGTGATTGATAAAAGTTACTCAGAGGTTGCAGAGGACTGGAAAATCGAAAAAAGTCAATTGGTGGTGTTTGTTTATCAGATCAAAAAGCTGATTGAAGAAAAAACTGATTTAGAAGTTCAACGAGAAATAGAAACTCCTTCCATGATCTCCAGGGAAATCAGAATTAGAACAAAAGAAGGATGGCAAATCTATTTTAACATTGAAAATGACCCAGAGGATCAAGTAGATCTTTTGAGAGAAATTTTAAATGTTAGTATTAGTGAGGAAGAAAAAAATCATTTGAATTATATCGATTTGCGAATAGCCGGAAAAGCTATTTATAACGCTTCGATCAAAATCGAGAACAATGACGAGGGCAAGGAAGAAGAGAATGAAAGTCTGAAAGAGCAAGAATAGAGGATGACTTATCTCTATACATTTTCTTTATTCAATATTATAATGACAATCAAGATTAACTTAAAAATAAAAACAGAAGCATGAAAAAAACGATAATCGGTTTATTCATAACCGTTATTATTTTAACCGGTTTGGTTTTGAGGTTGGGACCAGTTTTAGAACAAAGAGATTATTGGTACGACGAAGCCTTTACTGGGATTTTGCTCAGACAACCTTGGGGAGAGATGAACCAAATGATTTTTGACGATGTTCATCCACCTTTGTATTATTGGCTAGTTAAACCCTGGGCTTCTGTTTTTGGATATACTTCTTTCGGAATTCGATCCTTTTCAACTTTTATGGGGATATTAACAATCTTTTCAGTTTATTGGATTGGGAAAAGGATGTTTAATGAAAGAAGCGGATTATTGGCAGCTGTTATAACAGCGGTTTCGCCTTTTGCCATTCAATATTCTCAGGAGGCTCGAATGTATTCTCTGTTTGGTTTATTGATGATTTGGGCTACTTGGTTTTTTTATCGGGCCCTGAAACACAACGAATGGCGTGATTGGGCATTGTGGGGAATTTTCGGAGGGTTATCTTTCTGTACCCATTATCTGTCGGTATTCTTTTTTGTAATCTTCTTCTTAACGGCAGTTTTCTATGAATATATTTTTAGCAAAAGATCTCTCTTAAAAGCGCTCTTAATTGGTAAGCAATTCTGGAAGGGAGTCGGTGTTATCGCTATTTTCTTTGTAGCTTGGTTACCCTATTTTATCCCTCATATGATGAAAGGTAACTTGGGCTGGATAGGAGTTTCTTATTTGAGTGATGTTCCTAAGGCTTTGCAAATATTTTTGTTTGGACATCCATTAGGAGCTGGCGGAGTCCCAGACGCCAATAGTTTTAAATATTTTTTTGATGAAAGTTCAGCCGGGCTTTTGGTTTTAGTGATTATGATAATTTGGTCAGTGGCGGCTTGGAAAAAGAAAATAAAAAGAGAAGAATTCTTTATTCTGGGGGCTCTTTCTTTAGGAACTTTAGTGTTTATGATCGTTTTATCGCATTTTAATCTAAAGCTTTATGTCTCTCGTTATTTTATGCCAGCAGCTATAATGATTTATTTACTTTTGGCCGGGATGACGGTTATAATGTTTAAAAAAGTTTGGGTTTGGTTAGCAGTTGCAGCAGTTTTTGTTTTTCTAATTTTAACTTTGAAGCCTATCACCTATAATTCTCAATGGTATCGAGTTAGTCAATTGGTAAAAAGCGGAGTGATCGAGAGCGATTATACCATTACTACTAGTCCCTTTGATTATACCACAATGCGTTATTATATTAGCCAAGAAAGACTGAAATATCATCATAAAGCTAATCCTCGAGAAGACTTTTCTGGTTGGGTAGTAGTTGGTAATGAAAATCGATTGCAAACCATAGAAGAGATTAAAGCTTTGAAGAGTTACATTATTATTGATCGAACTTGTAATTGGGAGGGCTTGGAGTTGAAAGAAATAAACAGCTTTGGAGAATTGAAAGTGTGTCAAGAAATTTGAATTTGAGATTCAGAAATTTTAAAAATCCCCGTTCAGGGGATTTTTTTATTAAAGAATTTTTCTAGTCTGGATTAGAAAAAAATTATTCTTGCTTGAAGACAGTTCTTATTGTAAGTGGTGCGAGTCCGCTTAAAATTGTAACTATTCCAGCT
Source organism: bacterium (assembly GCA_030641245.1). Taxonomy (GTDB): domain Bacteria; phylum Patescibacteriota; class Minisyncoccia; order Moranbacterales; family DUUL01; genus UBA2773. Next base: position 1,087 of record DAOWHU010000089.1, on the reverse strand, counting down.
GCTAAAATAATCCATTCAAATCCATATACATCGCCAGCAAATCCAGCCAAGGCGGCTGATAGAGCATAGACGACTTGCATAATTGTTTGATAAACACCGACAACCTCGCCTCGCTGATTTTTCGTCATACTGTTATAAAACAAAACTGTCCATGAACCAATGTTTAAGGCATGTCCAATGCCAATAATAATCATAGCAAGGTAGACTTGCCATAATTGAGTTGCGAAGAAGAGCGTTATGTAAGTGCTTCCAACAATTAATCCAGATAAAACTAGGGCCCACATTTCGTCGAGATAGCCTTTATTTTTATCAAAAAATCTTCCAAATGGAAGGGCAAAAAAAGCTCGGGAGATACGATATATTGCATAAATGATTCCTACGTGGGTGGCTGTTCCGCCAGTTATATTTTGGGTTAAATAGAGGGCGAAAATTGTGGCGATGAAAATATCAGCACCCCAATAAGAAGCATCGTTAAAAGTAAGAACTGACAAAACATTACTTTTACGCCCTTTGAATAATTTGAGGTCTCGGATATGCATGATATTAGATTTATTCAATTTTATTGCATTGAATGTAGGAATTTTTTATGGAATGGTTAGTTTTTCAGTGTCCAAAATTCGTAATATCCATTAATCGGTATTTCTTTTTCAATCTTAAAATTTTTGCAAGTAGTTTGGAATTGGTCTAAGAGCCAATTATCAGCTTCGAAAAAAATATAATTATTATTTTTGCAGTTTTCTAAATTTTTCAAAACTTCCATTGGATGTTCAAAGCGGAATTCTTTTATCTCTGGATATCCAGCAAATTCAGTAGTTTTGAAAGCAGACGTTTTGTGATTATTGCTGATATGAACACTTTCAGGAACAATCAAAATATTGTTGGTTTTTAGAGTGGTTTGTTTGGCTAGTTTTCCAAAATCGAACAACCTTCTTTCAAAGGCCTCTAGAGTTTGAGGTTCTTTATTCCAAATAAAGTGGTAAGTGTATACTTCTGTTAAACCGGCTAGAACAACAATGGTTATTAGGCCAGTTAATGAGAAATTAAGCATTTTCCAGCGCCATGGTTTTAAGGAAATATTTTTAGATTT
>DAOWHU010000025.1 GCA_030641245.1 bacterium | reverse complement strand
CTCTTACTATTTTACGATTCTTCTCATATTCACTCTTTAATTTTTGAACAAGGAAAAACTCTTGATACCTGCGATGCTGGTAAATAAAAGATTCACCGCTATCAGGGTCTGGCTTCCCGGGCATAAAAAAGAGAGAGCAAATATAGTCAAAAATTCCATTTACATCTCTATAGCTAAGGCGAGGAAGTTTATTTAATATTGTTCGCTGTATTTCGTTTCTCTTAAACCTGTATTGGAAGTGCTTTTGAAATTCAAACGAAATTTCCTGATTGATTTCAGAAATAATTCTTTTTTTGGGATCAAGTAAATTCAACTGTTCAATATTTTTCTTGAATCTTGGGTCTGCTAAAAGATACTTAATTTTATACTCGAATAGATCAATTATAGAGCTTTCAAAAGTAAGCCGATCTATTACCTCCCAAAGCAAACTAGTTAAGAAGACATCCTTTATTTCCTTTAGGATATTAGGGTTTTTTCTCTTTAGAAGATTTAATTTCTTGATTTTAGCTTGATTTTTCTTTGCACTAAAATATTTCTCTATAAATTTGATTTTCAATGAGTCTATTTCAAACTCATTGAATTCTGAAAAATATGTACCAAAAAGATACCTGTTCTGATTTCCGGATCTACAAGAAATAATAATCTTTTTAGTTTGTTTTTCTTTTGCTAAAGAGGCGGCGTAAGCCAACACACGATCAGCTCTTTCCGTGCTTAACTCATCGAGACCATCGAACAGGTAAATAAATCCCGGGAAATCTTTGCTTATGTTATATCCGTCCTTTCTTTCTTTTATGATATTATCAATATTTTTATAAACACAATCTTTCAAATTTATAAGCAATGGTAATGCTTTGTTTTTTTTAAGAACTTTAATCATTTCTTGAAACCTATTCTTTCCTATGCCAGAAAAATCAAAAAATAATTTATGAATCAAAATGGTTTTTCCCGCACCAGGATGTCCTAGAATTAAAAAAATTTTCGTGGCATTACTTAATATGCAATCTTCGATTTTCTTTTTTGCGGGCAGTTTTTTTACCGGCAATTTTAAATGGGATGCGGATTGCAAAAAAGTTACCATTGACGGATTGCAACTACTTCCAATGAAACCCAGCTCATCTCCTGTTCCAAAATAAAATTGTGCTAAATCCAAATTCCCTTTTTGATTCAGCAGGGACTTAAAATTGCTTGGAACAACCCAGTCCAGTTTTATACCTAAGTTTTTTGCCTTTTGCTCTACCTTAATCTTATCTTTAGAATCCTTAACTTTTGGCTTACTACTTTCGGATAATGGCAAATTTATATAAAAGACAATTTTGGTAAGATTGCAATTTTTATTTTTGGCCTTCTCGATACTATCTGTAATGTCTTTGTAGCTAATTCCATTATCAAAAAATTTTGCCTGGAAAGATACATAATTTTTCCCAACTTTGATTGGCTCCACTTCTATCCCCACTTGGTTTCTGTACTCAAAAATACCGCTATTTCTTTTATGTTTACGACAAAATAAATGATAGCAAAGATCTTGAAAAGTATCTCTATGGTTAGGATTTTTTATTTTAAATTGGTCAAAGTCAATTTCTTGCATTTTTGCAACTAGTTTTTAGTTATCTTATAACAAAATCTGCCTTTATTTTCCGGCAAATTGAGGTAAAAGTCAATGAAAATGCTATTTTAGATAACATTTATAATTTTAATTTTTATGTAACCCGCATTTAAAAAATAAAATACTGTTTGATAAGTAATATTTATAGCCGCTAGTTCCAACCAATGATCCAATGCCGATTTTCCAAGTTTTACGAGTTATTGTATCAATGAATTTATTTTCAATCTTAGAAAAGATCAAAACCTTCTTACTGCTTAAAACTTCATGAAAATATCTTTCGAAAGAATCGTCTTGACGTTGAGCTTCTTTGATTTGTTCAAAAACTCTTCTGTGGTCTCTAAATAGCTCGACATCTTGTTTATCGGAATAGATCGGCCACTCATTGCTATCAGGAGGAAAAACCTCGTCTAAGTTGAAAAATGCGATGACTTTATTATTTGAAAAATAAGCATCAAAATCATCAATAAATTTCCTTAAGTGCAATATTTTTTGAATATTCATATCATTTTGCTTAAAAATGTTAATAAACGTCAATATTTTATGTTCGCATTTCAAAACCCTTGTTTACCAAAAAAACCTTTTGGAATAAGGCTTCTAGAGCGCATAGTGGTTCATTTTTATTTTCAAAATACTTAGAGATGCAAACATTTTGAAGGTAGTATGGTCTTACAATTTGAGCAAAATGTTAAGAAACCCTAACATTTTGAAGATAAGTTATTCTTATGATTCAAGCAAATTGCTGAGAAATGCAAACATTTCGCATATACATTAAGCATTATTCCTCTTTTTAAACTCCAAAAAGTTATCGTGCTCTTTTTTGGTAATTGGCTTGTAAACTACTTCAATCAGCCTGGCTAGTTTTGTTCCACTTTCCATAGCCTCTTGATAGCTTATTTCTTTACCGGATAGTTTTTTATAAATCTGTTGAAAATCTTTTACCTGCTTTTTAGTTAATCTCATTCTGAAAAATCAAAGATTAAATCTTTTTTCAATTTTTTTGTAAATGAAAATAAGTAAAATCGTTGGGAATATAGCCAAGATAAAATTTTCTCCATCTCCCCCGAAACAAATTGAAAATAGTATATAAATTGAAAAAACTAAAAACAAATTCTTCAAATGTGTTGATACTGTCGATAATTTTAGTTTACCTAAAAATCCATTGACTTTCTCGGTTATGCCCGTAGTTTCTTTCTCCGATGACTTAATTGCCGACCTCTCCTTTCTTCCTTTCAAAAAACTAATTAGTGCGACAATTCCTCCTATGAAACCTCCTGCGATAGCACCCTCAATTCCCTTGTTGACGGCACTTCCAGAGAGAATTTCTTTCCAAAACGATTTTTCTTCTACGGATTCATAGGAAGCATAGTCGAAGCCAAATTCCTTATCATAGTTAAATGAATCTATAATCGAATTAAAAATCGGTAACCACTGGGAGTATTCCTCTTCCGTTGAATAAAAAAACATTTGGGTAACCCCTTCTTCTCCAAGAAACATAGCTATCAATCCATTGATCTTGCCTATGTTATCAACTTCCATATCAATTCTAGAAAAAATAATCCCCCTGTCTTTGTCTAAAACAGGGCTTTCTGCTTCTATATTTTTAAGTAACTCAGGATTAGCAAGCTCTTGACGACTTATTTCATTTAGTTTTTTAGCACTAAACGCCGATGCTAGCTCTGAATAAGAAAGAATCTTTTCTTGCTGTTGAATTAAAATATAAGGATATTGAAAATATTCTTTTTCGCTAAGATGAAAACCGGCTGAATAATTGATTTTATTTTCTTGCTCCTCTTTGGTTACAATATTCAAAAATTGTGCAATGATCTCTTCTGGTATTTTTCCCCATTCAACAGGCAAAGTTATCTCAAAACTATGCTCATCGTCTCGATACAACATCGGTTGATCGTTTTTTTTCTGCTTAGTAATTTCGGAGTCTATGGCGTCTATTTGAGGCTTTCTAGTTTTTTTCCATTCTTCAAAATCTGAAATTGTATCAGCAAAGCAGAAATAAGGAAGAGTCAAAAACAATGAAGCAAAGAATATTTTTTTAAACATAAAAGCGACTTATTTGTTAAGTCGCCAAGAAGTTCTCTTGAGAGGACGACCCGGCGGTATCCACATTCAAGAAAACAACGAGTGTCTCTATTGTGTGCACCGAATCGCCCACTAAAGGGCACAATAGAGACAAGCAATGCTTGTTTACTCGTTATTTAATCAAATGTGGATACACTTCTAATTTAATATAAAAAAAGATAAAAATCAAATGAATTGATTTTTGTTAACAATTAAGCTAGATTGGGATTAAAGTATTATTAAATATAAAAAATGTCTCAAAAAGGAAACTCTCAGGATGTTTATTTCAAAAATTATTTTAATCTATGCAAGCTTCTATTTTTAGATAACGAGCTACTTCTTTATATTGTATGTAAAATAAGAGATCTGATTGGCGTCG
>DAOWHU010000007.1 GCA_030641245.1 bacterium | reverse complement strand
GGTTGGCGGTCGGGGTAGGAGCAGTATTAAATCCATAAATAATAGCCTGACTAGTCTGAGCCATTTTAATATCAGTTTCGGTAATGGCACCCACGCCTTCGCTAACAAAGTCAACGTTAACTTCCTGAGAATCGATAGAGTCAATTATTTGTTTGATGGCCTCTAGAGTTCCTTGAACATCAGTTTTTAAAATTACAGATAGGCAATTTTTCTTAGTTTCATTAATTGTCATAATTAATTCCTTGGATCCAATAGTTCCGATTTTTCCTCCCAATTTTCCTTTTAATTGAGCGATTTCTTTAGCAAAGCATTTGACTTTTCTGGCGTCGCTTTCAACTTGTAGTAAATCGTTGCTTTGTGGGGTTTCCGATAATCCCACAATAGTTATCGGAGTAGAAGGCAAGGCTTCTTTAACTGTTTTGCCAGAATAACTTTCTAGTTTTTTGATCTTGCTGATAGCATTTCCAATAATAACGGTTTGTCCGACCTTGAGAGTTCCAGTTTTGATTAGGGCAGTAGCCACAGAACCTCTACCGGCCTCCTTGTGAGATTCTAAGATAATTCCTAAAGCATTTCGATCTGGATTAGCTTTGAATTCATGGTATTCAGCTAAGAAAAGAAGGTTTTTCAATAGCTCATCTAAACCGGTATCTTGTTTGGCGGAGATTTCATTGTAAGGAACTTCGCCTCCGTAGCCTTCTAGAAATAGGCTATGTTCGGCTAATTCTTGTTTGACTTTATCAACATTGGCTTCTGGTTTGTCAGTCTTGTTGATGGCTACTAATGTCGGAATTTTATTTTTCAACAAAAACTCAATTACCTCCTTGGTCTGAGGTTTTACGCCATCGTCAGCTGCAACTACCAATATGGCAATATCAGCTAAAGAAGCCCCTCTTTCTCGCATTCCCTGAAAAGCTTCATGGCCGGGAGTATCAATAAAAGTTATTAATTCACCATTTTTTTTGATTTGATAGGCGTTGGTATGTTGGGTAATTCCCCCAAATTCTTGTTCAGTCACTCGAGTTTTTCGCAGTGTGTCTAAAAGAGTAGTTTTTCCATGATCGACATGGCCTAGAATTGTGACTACTGGAGGACGTTTTTTGAGATGTTTTTCATCCTCAGACTCTAATTTAAGAATATTTTCTAGTTTTTTGGAGGTCAGTAAATCATTGGTGGTCGTTAGTTCTTCTGGCTGGACCTCGAAACCCAATTCTTCGGTAATAACAAAAACCGTATCATAATCAATGAGATTGTTGATATTAGCCATAATCCCGTTTTCCATCAGTTTTTTTAAGATTTCAGAAACACTGATATCAAGCTTACTCGCCAAATCTTTGACGGTTAGTTGGGAGGGGATTTTTATCGGTTCATTCTTTTCTTCTTTTTTAACCAAGGAATTATATTAGTTGTTATCAAGTATAAAGGGACTGTTTCCAAACTCCAATTTTCGTCTAAATTTATAAATTTGGGTTATTGAGGAATTATTTCCAAACTCCATTTTTACCAAAATTTTCCAATTTCGTTGACAAAGGCGGACTTGGGAATAATCCCCTGTTGTTTCCTAAAGTTCGCAAATACATCATATTTACTAACTTTTCTTAACTGCGTTTCGCTCAAAATTTATAAATTTAATTCGAAAAGCGAATTCAGAAACAGTCCCGTAAAATAAAATAGCCACTAAGGGCGTTGAGTATCCTATTTATAGCAGAGAATTAGTTCAAAGTCAAAACTTAGGAGTTTTCGTTAAACTCGTTTTTTAATAACCTGATTATTTTTTTCGATGGAAGCGATAGCGATAGCCCTTTTTTCTTCTTCGGTTAGGGGGTGTTTAACGGATTCGCCTTTTTGAATAGATTTAGAGTAAATTCGAACGCCCTCTCGAGAGTAAAGAGAAGAAATTATGGCCCCGTTGTTTTCATCATCTAAAAGAGCCAAAGAAAAGCTTTGATCTCCGCCAATTTCTCGAAAAGGATTGAATCGTAAAAGTCCAACTTTGTGGATGCTTTTTAAGGAATGAGCTCTGATTTCATTGGTTTGCTCATACAAATCTTTAGTTTGACCGGAAAGTTTTTTTATTTGAGCGTTGTTTTCTAGAACTATTGATTCTAAATCAGTGCCTTTTTTACCAGCAAAGAGCCCCTTTTGGTTTTTGTTTAGCTTTCTAGTTGAGATTTGAAGAAAAATATTCCAAATAAGCAAAGTGCCAATTAAAGCCGATAAAATATAGATTATTGTTGAGTTTTCCATGGTTTTTTTGGTTATTTTTTAGAAGGGTAATTTATTGATTATTTTAGCATTTTGGAAAATTTTGGGAATAGAATTTAGCTAAAAAATACTAAAGGAGCTTAAGGTTTGCTGGATCTCATTGACAAAAACATTAAAATATGCTTTAATTAGGTGTTGAATTGAATAGTATTTATTTTTTGTATATTCAAGAAAAAAGGAGAGAATGATGACAAATAGGGCAAAGAGAGTGGTAATTTCATTTATAGGTTTCGTTGTAGCTCTTTTTATGGCATATTATCCTATGATAACCGGGATATAGGGGGAGGCAATGAATAGAATGATTTTTCTGTTTTTTGTGGTTAGCATAAATGCCCAAGGTGTCAGAGATGATGATTCTTATTTTATTTATTTCAGCTGGAGTGACGGGAGGCTCCCTCTAGTTCCGCCAGGTGGATATGGTAACTTTCTTGATGGTTAT
>DAOWHU010000009.1 GCA_030641245.1 bacterium | reverse complement strand
TCATTATATTTTCAACTTCTCTGCCACCGACAGCTTCTTATTTTTCAAAACGCCCTTGCAATATTCTCTCTACCTCTTTGACATTCTGTTTTTAATAATTTTTTCTGGCTGGACAACCCAAAAAATAAAAACTAAGCCAACTCCGAAAACCCTAAAATCTAACTGGCTTTTATTTCTGGCAATCTACCTGCTCGGCAATTCTCTTTTCCTCGCCTCCAATTTAAATGCCTCTCTCTATAATTCCCTGAGATTATTGGAAATCCTGGTTTTCTTTTCAATCTTCATTGACATTATTAAAACCAGAAAACTTTTCAATAAAGTTCTTTATTTAATTTTTCTCTCTGGAGTAATCCAATCCATAATTGCTTTGTCGCAATTTATTTTTCAAAAATCTCTCAACTTAAAATATTTAGGAGAAAGTATTTTAAGCCCTAATATTTTAGGAGTAGCAAAATTAGAACTTCAAAGCGAAAAATTTATTCGAGCCTATGGAACCTTCCCTCATCCCAATCTCTTGGGTGCTTTTTTGTTCTTAGCTTTAATCGCCGGACTCTATTTCGCTTTAAACAAAAACTGGAAAATCCCTTTTTCTCTTCCTTTAATTTTCAAAAAATTCAAACTAAGCCCTGACTCCAAACTTTTATCCGGCCAGATTCATTTTGGAGCGGGGTTACTTTTGATTTTAATTGGGATTTTAGTTACTTTTTCTCGAAGCATTTGGCTAACAACTTCCCTCTTTGGATTAATCTTAATCTTCAGATTCTTCCTCCAAAAAAATCATAGGATTAATACTATGATTAAATCTATGATTCTTTTTTCTTTAATTTTAATGATTCTTTTTTTCAGTTTCTCTAAATTTATTCCGACTCGCCTTTGTCTCAGAGACTGCCAAGACCAATCTTTAACTCTCCGCCAAAACTGTTCTCAATTTTCTCAATCCATAATTAAAAACAATTTCTTCTTTGGAATAGGCCCCGGGCAATTCATTCTCGAATTCAAAAAACTAAACCCTCAAAATCTTCCCACTTGGGATCTCCAACCAGTTCATAATCTATATTTATTAGCTTGGAGCGAAATCGGACTAATTGGATTTGTCCTTTTAATTTTATTTATTTTCAAAAACTTTCAATCTATAAAACTTTCTCGAAAAAATGAATTATTCCTAATACTAACCGGTAGTTTTTTGCTACTCGGATTTTTTGACCACTATTTTTGGACCCTTCCCCAAGGCCAATTCATTTTTTGGCTTGCCCTTGCCTTATTAATAACTTCGGGTAAAATTAGAAAGTAACAAAAACTTTAGACCCTTCATTGTATGATAACTTTAGCCAAGACTTACAGCCCTAAAAAAAACGAAGAAAAAATCTATAAATACTGGGGAGATTCTGGAAAATTTAATCCAGATAATTTAGATTTACCTAAAAATGCCAAACCCTACACCATTATTCTCCCCCCTCCCAACATCACCGACAAACTTCACCTGGGCCACTCTTCTATGTTGGCTATTGAGGACCTCTTGATTCGTTATCATCGAATGAACGGTTACCGGACTCTATGGCTGCCCGGAACTGACCACGCTGCTATCGCCACTCAAAACGTAGTTGAAAAAAAATTGCTTAAAGAAAAAAAGCAAACCCGTCATGATATCGGTCGAGAAAAATTTATGGAAGAGGCCTGGAAATTTATGAAAACCACTCAATCCACTATCTTAAATCAAGCTCGTCGAATGGGAGCCAGTTTAGATTGGTCTCGTTTGGCTTTTACCCTGGACGATCAACGAAAAACGGCTGTCGAAAAAATGTTCATTGATATGCACGAAGCTGGAGCAATTTATCGAGGAAAACGAATTGTTAATTGGTGTCCGCATTGCCAATCCACTTTGGCCGACGATGAAGTTGAGTACAAAGCTGAAAAATCAATTTTATACACGTTTAAATACGACAAAAATTTTCCGATTACCATTTCTACTACTCGACCAGAAACTAAACTCGGAGATACCGCCATAGCCGTTAACCCCAAAGACAGTCGCTATAAAGATTTGATTGGAAAAACTTTTAAAGCCAATTTTTGTGGTATCGATCTAGAAATTAAGATTATTGCTGACCACGAAGTTGATATGAATTTTGGGACTGGAGCTCTTGGTGTTACTCCCGCTCACGCTATAATTGATTGGCAAATAGCCCAAAGAAACGACTTAAAGACCATTCAGGTTATCAACGAACAAGGTAAAATCAAAAATGGTTTCAAGAAATTTTCTGGAAAATCTGCCTTAGAAACTCGGAAAGAGATTGTCAAAAAACTAGTCAGATCAGACTTGATAATCAAAGAAGAAGAAATCGAAAATAATATTTCTATTTGCTATCGATGCAATACCATCATTGAACATCTTCCTTCCGAACAATGGTTCATCTCGGTTGATAAAAAACTGGAAAAATTAGGCGGAAAATCTTTGAAAGAAAAGGCCTTGGAAGTTTCTCGAACCAAAGAAATCGAATTCATTCCCGCCAGATTTACCAAACGTTATCAAGACTGGATGGAAAATCTCCACGACTGGTGCATTTCTCGTCAAATTTGGCTTGGTCATCAAATTCCAGCTTGGTATAAAGACGACGAAATAAAAGTTCAAGTCAAAACTCCGGGAAGCGGTTGGGTTCGAGATCTAGATACCTTAGACACTTGGTTCTCTTCTGGAATGTGGACTTTCTCCACTTTAGGCTGGCCTAATAACTTCAAAGATAATGAAAAATCTGGCGACTTAACTAAATTTCATCCTACTCAAGTTTTAAACACTGGTTACGAAATTTTGACTCTGTGGGTTTCTCGAATGATTATGATGTCGCTTTTTGCCGTTAACGAAATCCCTTTCGAAAAAGTTTATTTACACGGAATGATTTTGGACCAACACGGCAAAAAAATGAGTAAATCCAAAGGCAACGGAATCGACCCCATTGAAATGATTGAAAAATACGGAACCGATGCCGTTCGACTTTCTTTGCTAATCGGAAGCACTGCCGGAAATGATATGAAAATGTCTGAACGAAAAATTGAAGGTTACCGAAATCTTATCAACAAAATCTGGAATATCGCTCGATTTGTTTTGCATCAATTAGAGTTCGAAAAGCCCACCTCAACCAAGAAAATAGTCGACCTAACTTCATCAGATTTGACCTCAGCCGATCAATGGATACTAGCTCGAATGCACCAACTCAATACCGCAATTCGAAAAGATATTGAAAATCATGAATTCTCTGCGGCCGGAGAAAGATTGAGAAAATTCACTCGAGACGATTTTGCTGATTGGTATTTAGAAATTAGTAAAATTGAAACCAATGCTTCTAAGCAAATTATTTTGTCTGAAATTTTAAGAGACCTACTGCGCCTCTGGCATCCTTTTGCCCCATTTATAACTGAGACAATTTGGCAAAAAATCACTGATTCGATGCTGATGATTGAGTCAATGCCTGAAAAAACTAAATACCAAAAATACTCCCGAGAAGCCGATAGTTTTACTTTGATTAAACAAATTATTATCATTATCAGGAATGCTCGAGCTCAATACAAATTAAATCCTCAAGACAAAATCGAAGTTTTTGTTCAAGCCGGAGACAAACTACCTGAACTTGAAAAAGAAAAAAATCTTTTGAAAAATCTCAAGACCTCAATTGAAAAAATTGAAATCACTAAAACTGGATCTGAAATTCCCAACGCTTTTTACGGACAAGTTGCTTCAATCAAAATCTACATTCCGCTAAAAGGAGTTGTAGACCCAGAAAAAGAACTGAAAAAATTGAAAAGGGAGCTAACAAAACTCAAAGGCTTTCTAATATCCTTAGACAATAAATTAAAAAACCAACAATTTATTAGCAATGCCCCGCAAGAAATTGTGGCCAAAGAAAAAGCTAAGAAAGCTAAAATAAAGATAAAGATAAAAGATATCGAAAAACAACTGCCAACTGAGTCGAAATAGGTGCTTGATAATAATTCTGCAAAAAAGTTGAAAGAAGGAAGGAAGGAAAAACTAGGAAATTCTATTTTAGGACTCTTTGTAATTGGAGGTTTTTTAGCAGGCTTTCTGGCTTTAACTGCGTCAATTCTGACTGGATTAATTTTATATAACCTTTACTTTTCTAGTTCGATTTTTATTCTAATTTTGGTCTTAGAAGAAGAGTCGCTTAAATTCTTGGGCTTGAAACTTCTCTTATCAGGAGAGAAGCTACTAACTTGCTTTAACTTATTCAAAGCTTTTTTATTTGGAACAGGTTTTGGTTTGTTTGAATTCACTTTGCTTTACTTCAAAATAGGACTGAAAGAATTAACTCCGTTTTCGATTGCTACCATTCTAACTGTTCACATTTTAACTTCAATTTTTTTGATATTGACCATTTTTTTCTTCAAAGAAAAAAGGTTTCTTTGGGCTTCTACGACATTTTCAATAACCATAGCTGTCCACTTTATTTACAATATCAACATTCTTTAATTGCAATATTTTAAAAGAATGTTAGAATTATTAATAATCTCTTAATTTAAAATAACTAAAAACTATGACGAAACAAAAGAAGTCCTTTTTTGAAAAACTTACGGGCATTCAACGAATTGACGATGAAAGTGAAGTCGAAATAAACAGTTTTTCAGAACCTGAAGAAGAAAAAATGAAAGACGAGGACCCCTATGAATTTCCTAGCAAAGATGACCCGGCGAAAAATGAGAAAAAATCTCTTTCAGTTAAACCCGATAATGAAATTAAAGAGGAAACTGGTGATGATTTAATCTCCCCAATTACCCCAGCAGAACCAACCAAACTAGCAGTCGAACCAGAGAAAAAAGATGAGGACGAAGAAGAACCAGAAGTAGACGCCGAGGGACAATTAACTATTGACGTTTACCAAACTGACAAAGACATCGTTATCAAATCAACAATCGCTGGGGTTAAACCAGAAGATCTTGACGTCGACATCAACAGCGAAATGGTGACGGTCAAAGGAAAAAGAACTCAAGACGAAGAGGCTGATTCAGAAAATTATTATTACCAAGAATGTTACTGGGGACCCTTTTCTCGATCTATAATCTTACCAGTTGAAATTGTCACCGAAAAAGCCGAAGCCACTATGAAAAACGGAATCCTAACAATAAGACTCCCGAAGATGGAAGTGGCCAGAAGCCGAAAATTGCAGGTCCGAGGTTTTTAAACTGACTATCCCAATTTATAAACAAGGGCACTTAAAGAGTCCCACGGAAATAACTGAAACCAGCCTGGACTGGTTTTAGTTTTTTAAAAACCTCTTAAACAAACTCTAAATGCAAAATACAAACTTTTTTAAAATTTGTCTATTTTCCCTACTTTTGATTCTTTCTTTGGGTGCCGTTAAAAATGTTCAAGCCTTTAAAGAGGAAAACAAGCTGGGACTTTTCAACAATAAACCTCTCCAAGAAATTTTAGTAAAACCTTTTTATTTGTTCGGAAGCAACGAAGAAAATCTTATTCCATTTTATCTCAAAGATTTTATCGACTGGGATCATCAAATCACTTACGATCCTAGCTACTCATCGGAAATTGAAAATCCATTTTTTGTTTATCAAAAAGGCTTACTCGAAAACGCCTATTTAGAATTAAGTCAACCCTTTAAAGACAAACTTCGCTATCGAAAAAGCTCCACGGTTTATATCAAAGAAGATGAAACTAAGACTTTTCTTGATTCTATTTCCAAGGATATAAACCAAGAACCCACTAACGGAAAATTCAGAATAAACGAAAACGGTCAAATAACTATCTTAAAAAAAAGCCACAAAGGCAGCCAACTATTAGTCGAGAAAAGTTATCAAAAACTCAAAAAAAATCTTCTTGAAAATCCTGAAACTTTCTATATTCCCTTAACCGTAATAGAAAGCCTCCCTGAAATATCGACTGAAAATCCTGAAAAATATCAAATAAAAGAATTGGTTGGAACTGGAAAATCAGACTTTACTGGCTCGACCGATACTCGTATTCATAACATTAAAACAGCGGCCACTAGATTTGATGGAATTATGATTAAACCTGAGGAAGAACTTTCTTTTATCAAAATTTTAGGAGAAGTTGACGAATCCACGGGCTATAAAGAGGAACTGGTTATCAAAAAGAATCAGACTGTCCCTGAATTTGGCGGAGGTATTTGCCAAATTTCGACTACTCTTTTTAGATCGGCTTTAAACACTGGCTTAAAAATTACAGAACGCCACAATCACTCCTTCCCTGTTCACTATTACAATCCACCAGGAACTGATGCCACCGTTTATATTCCCAAGCCAGATTTAAAAATTAAAAACACGACTGAAGATTATTTGTTAATCCAAACCAGAATAGACGAATCCAAGAAAAAGTTTTATATTGATTTCTATTCTCGAGAAGATCTTTTTGACGTCGAATTAATCGGCCCAGAAGTTGTCGAAAGAACTCCCGGCGGCAAACTACGAACCACCCTAAAACAGATAGTAAAAGACCAGCAAGGTCGAGAAATTTCTCAAGATATTTTCAAAAGTTTCTATGATAATCCTGATAATTATCCTAGCCCCGATCAAATCGTACTTGAGAAACCGAAGGATTGGTCAAATCGCCAGTGGAATGAGTATTATGAAAAATTTGGGGCGATAATTGAGGAGTTGAAGAAAAAAAGATAAATAAGCAAAAATAGGCTAATACCCCAAAACCTTCAAGGTTTTGGGGTGTTTAGGTTAAAATGGGAAGTTTTTGGGGCTATTGTGTTTGAATCTGGGAAGGATTAAATGCACTAAAAAAAATCCTTAGTATTAAGAACCATTGACAAAATGATTGAAGTATACTAGAATAAATTTTCAGTTCCTTAAATCCATGGTTACTCTAAGACAAGCGTTTCGGACGTTTCTGTCATCTATCAATTGGCAAAAGCAGATTAACCATTAAAATACGCGTCTTGTCTGAATCATAAAATAAGAAAAATTCACAAGAAAGGAGGCGATAAATAAACAAGCAACTCGACTGTTTTTTATTTTTTAAACAAACAAAAAAAGGGATTCGACCAATGAAAAAAGAATTGTTTACGTTACTCACAATATTTGGACTTTTTCTATTAACACTTAATATTTCTATGGCCACACCCACCATCGGGCTCTACGTGGACGCGGCTCCAAACGTATACGGATCACCCGATTATGATCCGTGGTGGAACGCTACGAAATCCGATATAGTAGCTGGGACATTCACCAACATGGCAAACGGTGTCAATTCCACCAATATCGGCACAACGAACTTCGAAATTCAAGATGAAGTCGTGTATTCATTCGGAGATTTTGGAAAACGGCTTACCTGGACATACTGGATCCCAAACGAAACAACCGCTTCTCTTGCGGGTCGTTTTGAAATAAAACTGGAAAATTGGTGGAACGGTGAGTATTTAGATTTTTATGCCAATTACTATGGAAGCTCTTGGCTGGAACCCACTAAGTGGGAGAATTATGACACCGATGAAGACGGGACACCTGATGGCGTTCTTGGCACCGCCGGCATGGCCTGGTGGGGAGCAAAAGGAGTAAATACTCCAGAAGCTCTTGCCGCAGACATCTTGGAGTGGGGGAAGTCTGATGAAATCTGGAAATTTTCGGCAAGACTCTCGGATAATGTTTCTTCAATAACATCTTCAAGAGCGGGACAAGCTCCTGTTCCTGAGCCAGCCACTTTATTACTTTTTGGTGCAGGACTCCTGGCACTGGCCGGAGTAAACCGCAAAAAAAATAAAGTGAACATTTT
>DAOWHU010000064.1 GCA_030641245.1 bacterium | reverse complement strand
TTTAATAATTACAGCCATATTTCACTTAAGTTTGACATTAATGTATCTACGAAAAGTGTGATAGTTTAACCTCTTTCAGGTAGAACCTACGACGTCTTATGAGTTTTTGCTCAATGTTTAAACCTGTACGGGTTTTATTATAACTTTTCAATCATCATGTCCTCGTGAAGGCAGCTTTTCAGTTTTACTAAAGGAAGAAAATATGAAGAAACTTATGATTCTAATATTTATAAAGAAGCCGAAGAAGAAATTGGTTTGA
Source organism: bacterium (assembly GCA_030641245.1). GTDB lineage: Bacteria > Patescibacteriota > Minisyncoccia > Moranbacterales > DUUL01 > UBA2773. Next base: position 5,343 of record DAOWHU010000064.1, on the reverse strand, counting down.
AAAATCAAGTCTTTACAAAAGATCGTAAAGTCAAACGTGAGGGAGAACACAACTTTTTTTGCCAGTGGTACTATTTAATGATCAATAAGGAATTAGGCTATTTTAAAATTCAGGAAGAAGAAGTAGAGCAGATAAAGTGGTTTGATGAAGAAGATCTTAGAGAAGAAATTAAAAGTAATCCAAAGAAGTTTACGCCGAGTATGAAAAAAACATTCAAAGTATTTAATAATAAAAACTAAAAACAAAATGAAACAAAAAGTGGCGATGGAGATTTTGAAGGCGGGAAAGAATGTTTTTTTGACTGGTTCGGCGGGAACGGGGAAAACCTATTTGTTGAATAAATATATAAAATATTTGAAAAACCGGAAAATTACTCCGGTGGTTTTAGCGCCGACTGGAATTGCGGCTTCACATATTAACGGAATGACCATCCATTCTTTTTTTGGCTTGGGAGTTCGAGAGGAAGTCGATGACGGTTTTGTGAATTTTTTGGTTCAGCAGAAATTTTTGCAAACTCGATTAAGTCGTTTAAAAATTTTGATAATTGATGAAGTCTCGATGATTCCCCCGGAGCTTTTTAGAACTATCGATAAAATTTTGCGAAAATTCAAAGGTTCTAGTCAGCCTTTTGGGGGAGTGCAATTAGTTTTGTCGGGAGATTTTTTTCAACTCCCGCCAATTTCCAAAAGCCTCAAGGAAGAAAAGTTTATTTGGCAAACTACTTTGTGGGGCTCGGCTGATTTGAAAATTTGTTATTTGAATGAAAAATTTCGTCATGATGATTCTCGGTTAATCAAAATTTTAGATGAAATTCGGAGCGGTTGTGTTTCTGAAGAATCAATGGAAGTTTTTCGATCTCGCTATCGAAAAGATTTTTCTAACAAGTTTGAAATAACTCGACTTTATACTCATAACGCCGATGTTGATCGAATTAATGAAGCGGAGCTGGATCGTCTAGAGGGGGATTTAATGGTCTTTGATTCGGAGAACGAGGGGACGAAGCGTCATCGGGAAAGGATTTTTAAAACCTCTCTAGTGACTCCAGAGTTGAAACTAAAAATTGGAGCGGCTGTTATTTTTGTGAAAAATAATTACGAGAAAGGTTATATTAATGGGACTTTGGGGAAGATAGTCAGATTTGATCGGTTTTCGGGATCGCCAGTGGTAGAAATTTTTTCGGGTCGAAAAATTATAGCGGAACAAGAAGAATGGATGGTAGAAAATGATAAAGGGAAAATTCAAGCCACGGTGAAGCAAGTTCCTCTGCGATTAGCTTGGGCTTTGACAGTCCATAAATCGCAAGGAATGACTTTGGATGCAGCTGAAATTGATTTGTCAAAAACTTTTGAAGTGGGGCAAGGTTATGTGGCTTTGTCGAGAATTAAATCAATCGGTGGCTTGCGGTTGATGGGATTGAACGATGTAGCCTTGATGGTTGATCGAGCGGTTTTGCAAAATGATGGAAAAATTAAAAAAGAATCTGATTTGAATTGGGATGAGATCAAAGCTTTTTCGGATGAAGAAAAAGAAAAAATGTTTTTTGATTTTATTTTATTGAAGGGCGGAACGATTGATTTGGATGAAATTAAAGACAACAAAAAGGAATTGAAGAAAGAAGCTAAAAATAAATTTAAAAAAGTTAAAAAAGAAACTACTATAGAAATTACTAAAAAACTATTGAAGAAGAAAAAGAGCTTGAAAGAAATTATGAAAGAGCGGGGTTTGGCAGAAAATACCGTAGTCGATCATTTGAATAAAATCAGAAAATTATATCCAGACTTTAATTTTTTGCATTTGAAGCCAAAAAAGAAAATTATTGATTCAGTGACTAAGGCAGTTGAAGAAATTAAAAAACGAAAAAATGAAGACGATTTTATGATGAACGGGGAGGTCAGATTGAAATCAGTTTTTGATAATCTTGGAGAAAAAGTTTCATACGAAGACATTAAATTAGCATTGCTGTTTGTTGATTGATTTTTAAGTACTTTTCTGTTTTGTAATTTCATAATTTTGTTATAAGCACAATAACCAAGTAATTACATAATTATTTTAAATTACCATTAAGTGACGGTCGTCACTTAAAGGTGAGTTGAAAAATGAGCTGAAAATATTATTGGGCAATAAATATTTTAGAGATGAAGATTTGAAGAATTTTCAAAAACAAAAATAAAGACGAAGATGAGCCCAGGAAGAATCAATCTCGGCTTTATTTTAGCTATAAAATACTTGTGATGTTGTATTAAATGTAGTATAATAAGAGCAAGATTAAGGAGGGTTTTGGTAATAACAATTAGATAACGGGGGTGTCTAATGAAGAAAGAAGAAGAGCAGGGATTATTTCGCATAGGAGATTTTAGAGGAGCTATTGAAGAAGCTTTTCAGGGGAAAAAAGGAGGGTCTGAAATAAAAGGATTGTGCATAGCCTATTTGATTTCTTTGCGTTCTATGGAGGAACTTTTGAGGCTAATTAGTCAAAAAGTTGAGGAAGCTGGCTTGGAGAAACAACCGGAACTAGTTAAGGAGCTTTTGGCTAAGTTGATTGATCTCAGGAATTCTTCAGGAGAATTTTTTTATCAGCGCGATAGAAGATAAAGACAAACAAGAGTTATAAAGTCGGGGCAATAAACAGTCTCGACTTTAAGATTTTTGGGAGTATGTATTTTAATATATACTTTTTTGTTAGGCAATATGTTTTTGTGATAAAATAGCAGTTGGAAACAACCCCTAAAAATAACTTTGCCGAATGGCTTTGAATAGTGTAGACTATTGAAAAGCGATGGGAATGTTTGGCCATGGGCTGGTTTGCTCGTGGTGGAAAATAACAAATAATTTTTTGGTATGGCTAAATATGAAGTAACCGTTGGGATGGAAGTTCACGTGGAGTTGGGGACAAATAGCAAAATGTTTTGTTCTTGTAAAAATGGGATGGGTTTGACTAAAAAACCAAATCAGAATATTTGTGATGTTTGTACTGCTCAGCCAGGGGCAATTCCAGTACCGAATGTTAAGGCTATCGAGTATGTAATGCGAGCAGGATTGGCCTTGAATTGTCAAATTGCCAATGAGACTAAATTTGATCGAAAAAACTATTTTTATCCAGATCTTCCTAAAGGTTATCAAATTTCTCAATATGATCAGCCAATTTGCGGAAAAGGGAGGATGGAATTTGATTATTGGGATAAAGCGGGAGAGAAGAAAGAAAGCCGAATCGGAATTACTCGGATTCATCTCGAGGAGGACACTGGAAAACTAATGCATTCCAACGGAAGTACTTTGGTGGATTTTAATCGAGCGGGAGTGCCCCTGATGGAATTAGTGAGTGAGCCAGATTTAACTTCGTCTCAAGAAGCAAAACAATTTTGCACGGAACTGCGAAGACTTTTTCGATATTTGAGGATTTCAACGGCTGATATGGAAAAAGGTCAAATGAGATGCGAAGCTAATGTTTCTTTGTACAAAGAAGGCCAGGATAAACTATCAGGGACAAAAGTAGAGCTGAAGAATATTAACTCTTTTAAGGCGATTGAAAAGGGGATCGAATATGAAATTAAAAGACAGACCAAAGTTTTGGACGACGGGAGAAAACTAGTTCAAGAAACTCGGGGTTGGAGTGACAAAAAAGGAAAAACTTTTTCTCAGAGAACCAAGGAGAACTCGGATGATTATCGATATTTTCCTGAACCAGATATTTTGCCGATAAAATTTACGAAAGAAGAAATTGAAAGAGTTAAATATTCTTTACCGGAATTACCGAGGGAAAGAAGTGATCGGTTTGTTCGACAAATGGGATTGACGGAGCAAAACGCAGAAATCTTAGTGGACTATAAGGAAATGGCCAATTATTTTGAACAAATCTGTAGTGAATTGGACGATTGGGTTAAAGCCACTGATAATGAAGTTTCCGAGGAACAACAACAAAAACTCTATAAATTAGCCGCTAATTATCTTTTAACCGAGACTCAAAAACAACTTTTTGAACAAAGATTAGATATCGAAGATATCAAAATTACTCCAGAAAACTTTGCTGAATTAATCAAAATAGTTTACAAAGGGGAAATTAACTCTTCGACGGCTCAAGCAGTTTTGAAAGAAATGTTTGAAAAAGGATCTGATCCTAGTCATGTTATTGATGAAAATGGTTTAGCCCAAACTTCAGACCAAGGAGAATTGGAGGCAGTTGCCGAAAAAGTCATCGTTGAAAATCCGGATTCAGTTGAGGATTATCAAAAGGGGAAATCCAACGCGGTTATGTTTTTAATGGGTCGAATGATGAAAGCAACCGGAGGAAAAGCCAATCCTCAGGTGGCGATAAAAATATTAAGAGACAAGCTAAACAGTTTATAAATTTTCTAATTCATGTATGAAAATTGCCATAGATGCGTCTCGGGCTTTTTTAGATAAAAAAACTGGGATTGAAGAATATACTTATCAAATAGTTAAAAGTCTTCGAAAAGATCTAAAAGATTACGAGGTGGTTTTGTATTTGCGAAGAGGTGGTAAGAAAAAGTTAGAAAAAGCTTTTAGCATTCCAGCAAAATGGGAGGCCAAAGAAATTCCTTTCAAATATTTTTGGACTCAGATTGGGATGGCTTGGGAATTTTTGACCAATCTTCCCGACGTTCTATTTATTCCAGCTCATACGGTGCCGTGGATTCATCCGAAAAATTCGGTGGTAACAATTCACGGTTTGGAGTATGAACATTGTCCAGAAAGTTATTCATTGTATTCTAGATGGTTCCATCAATTTTTTATTCAGAAAAGTTGTCGGTGGGCTAAAAAAGTAATTTCTATCTCCAGAAATACCAAAAAAGATTTGAGAGAAATATATCAGGTGCCATCGGAAAAAATTGAAATTGTTTATAATGGTTTTACTAATATTTTTGAAAATCAGAAAGAGGGTCGTAGTCCGAAATATTCATTTCTATTTTTTATAAGCCGAATAGAAAAAAGAAAAAATGTCGAAGGAATTATTAAGGCCTTTGAAATTTTGAAAAAAGATTATAAATATTCTGGTAAATTAATTTTAGCCGGAAAGCCGGGTCATGATTTTTCAAAAATAAAGGCTTTGGCTGATATATCAGAATTTTCTAAGGATATTATTTTTAAAGGTTATATCAGTGACGCTGATCGGTTGGCTTTAATGAGAAACGCTGATTTATTTATGTTTCCATCTTTGTGCGAAGGATTTGGTTTTCCAATCGTGGAAGCTCAATCGGTTAAAACTCCGGTGGTTACTTCCGATATAGGGCCGATGAATGAAGTGGCTAATGATAAGGGAATGTTGGCTGATCCAAATGATTATTATGATATAGCGAAAGTTTCGGCTAAGATTTTACAGGATAA
>DAOWHU010000012.1 GCA_030641245.1 bacterium | reverse complement strand
CGAGGGGAATTTGACAGAGTGGCAAAACAGTTCGGTGAAATATCTGGCCGAAAATATGGACAGATTGAAACTTATAAAATCAAAGACGCCGAAACGGTGATGGTGGCGATGGGGTCAACTTGTGGAACGATTTTTAGCGTAGTTGATAAAATGCGGGCTAAAGGAAAGAAAGTTGGATTATTGAAAATTAGATTGTTTAGACCTTTTCCTTATGAAGAAGTTCAAAAAGCTTTAAAGGGGATTAAAAGAGTAATCGCGATGGATAGAAATATGGCTTTTGGAACTCAACAAATTTTGACTAGCGAGGTTCAGAAGGCCCAAGGTGCCGAACCAGAGAGCGTGGTTTATGGCTTAGGCGGTCGTGATATTTATGAAAAAGATATCGAAAGCATATTCAGCAAAAAAAGAGAAAATCCTTATTTTATGATGTAGAGTCGAATTTAGTAATTCGAAAAATAAGAACCAAATCTAAAATTATAAATAACAAATAAGCACCAAATTACAATATTTTAAATTCAAAACATTTTTGAAGCTAAGTTTTGAGCATTGAGATTTTTTAAATTGTAATTTATTTGGGATTTGTAATTTTGGGTTTAGAATTTATTGGTATTTTTTAAATAACAATTTAAATATGATTGAAAAAAATAAACAAAAAATTACTACTGCTGGAACTTGTGCGGGATGTCCGATCGGGTTGGTGGCACGGACTGTTTTAAATGCTACTGATAATCCAATCGCAGTAACCAACGCGACTGGGTGCATGGAAGTAACGACTACCATTTACCCCAATACCTCCTGGAGAGTTCCTTATATTCATAGTGTTTTCGGAAATGCGGGAGCTACAATTTCAGGAATGGAGACCGCCTATAAAGCTTTATTTAAAAAGGGAAAAATAAAAGAAAAAAAGCCAGTTAAATTTGTGGCTTTTGGCGGAGACGGAGGGACCTACGATATTGGCTTGCAGGCTTTGTCGGGAGCTCTAGAGAGACAGCATGATTTTCTGTATGTCTGTTATGACAATGGAGCTTATATGAATACTGGTAATCAAAGAAGTGGAGCAACTCCTTTCGGTGCTTCGACCGAAACTACTCCAGCCGGAAAAGAATCTTTTGGTAAAGACGTCGAGCGAAAAGATTTAATGTCGATTGTGGCTGCTCATCATATTGGTTACGTTGCTACCGCTAATATTGGATTTTTGGATGATTTTGAAACCAAAGTTAAAAAAGCTTTTGCGACCAAAGGACCTTCTTTTATTTTAGTTTTTTCTCCTTGCCCTAACCAATGGAAACACGCTGCTCATAAAACTATCGAAATTGCCAAGTTGGGAACTGATACTAATTTTTGGCCACTTTATGAGATTATCAATGGAGGCTACAAGATTAATTATGAACCAAAAAATAAAGCCAAAATCGAGGAATTTTTAATGACTCAGAGCCGATTTAAGCATATCTTCAAAAGCAAAGGTAAAAATGAGCGAATAAAAGATATTCAGAATAAAGTAGATGAAGAATGGGAAAGAGTGAAGGATTTGGAGGAAACGGGAGTGAAGGTTTGAAATAGTATACAGTATTGAGTATCTAGTATTTAGTATTTAAATTTAAAATTAGTGCAAAATAAAAAGCCGGCTTGTCCAGAGGATTCCGGGCCAGTTTTAATTGTTTAAATAAAAAAACACATCCCGAATGGGATGTGAAGAGGGTTAAGCCATCGTAACTATTGCTCGTTGGATTTTAAAGTATTTTAAAATAAAATACTCGCATCCAACTCGATCTTTACTGGTGGTCTTATTTTCTTAAGTGACCCGATCAAAGAGATTGCTCTCTGCTTAGCCAGTGAGCCGATGAAATCGACACTTGCTTTCAAGGACTGCCTAAAAGGGATAGCCAGATTGACTTTCATAGTACAATTTATTTGAAACGATGCCAATGTTTGTTATAATGATTTTTGTATTGTATACTGGATACTAAATACTAAATACTGAAAAATGGATATTTTACTAATTGTAGTTTTGCTAGTGTTGATATTACTTGCTTTAGGAGCGCTTTTTGTGTTGAATCAGAAATTAAGTGACATAAAAAAAGGCTCGACTGATGATAAATCAATGCTTTTGATACAACAACGGATGGGACAAATGTCGGAAATAATGGATCATAAATTGTCTGAAATAAATAAAATTACTAAAAGCCAATTAAAAGATAGCAATGAGGTTTTTCAAGAAATGTCCAAAGGTTTGTCCAAGGAGAGCCGAAGTTTGTTCGAACAGATTAACAATCAATTTAATGAAATGACTAAGCATTCTAACCGTTCTATTCAATCGGTTACTGAAAAACTCACAAAACTAGACGAAACCAATAAAAGAGTGGTCGATTTCTCTTCTCAGTTGAAAGATTTGCAGGATATTTTGAAAAACCCAAAACAACGAGGAGTGTTAGGGGAATACTTTCTAGAAGAAACCCTGAAGAATGTTTTGCCTCCTCATAATTTTAAAATGCAATATCGCTTTAAAAATGGTGAAGCGGTGGACGCAGTGATCTTTGTTAAAGATAAAATTATTCCAGTTGATTCTAAATTTTCTCTAGAAAAATACGAAAAACTTTTGAAATGTAAAAAAGAGGATCGAGAAAAAATTGCCAAAGAGTTTAAACAGGATTTAAAAAATCGAATTGACGAAACCTCGAAATACATTCGACCCAAAGAAAAAACCACCGACTTTGCTTTTATGTTCATCCCCTCAGAGTCAATTTATTATGATCTTTTAATCAATAAAGTCGGAATGGCTAAGTCGGTTTCGCGCGATTTAATCGAGTATGCTTTTAAGGAGAAACACGTGGTAATTGTTTCCCCGACTTCATTTTTGGCTTATCTTCAAACAGTTTTGCAAGGACTTAGGTCTCTTCAGATTGAAGAATCCGCCAAGCATATTCAAAAAAATGTTGAAAAACTAGGAAGACATCTTAAGGGCTATGAGGAATTTTTTGGAAAAGTGGGAGGGTCTCTATCAACAACTGTTAATCACTACAATCACGCCACCAAGGAGCTGGGTAAAATTGATAAAGATGTTTTGCGGGTTGCTGGCAAAAAAGCGATTGAATCTGATCGACCAGTAATTGACCGACCTAAAGAAGATTAAATCTAAATTATGGTAGATTATTTAGTTTATAAATCTTTCATCGGTTATGTTTTGATGGCTGAAACGTCTAAAGGTTTTTGCTGGGTTGAAATGGGAAATTCTAAAAACGTTTTGTTGAAAGAATTCCAGAAAAAGTTTGAGGGTCGAAAACTTCAAAGAGTTTCTGAAACTAAAAATATACATTTCAAAAAATTAATTGATTATCTAGAAGGAAAGGTCAAATGGAACAAGTTTTCTTTTGACGTTGAATCTACTGATTTCAAGAAAAAGGTTTGGCGATATATGCAAACTATTCCCGAAGGAGAAGTTCAATCTTATAGTCAAATTGCTGAAGCGATTGGGAGTCCTCGAGCTTATCGAGCGGTGGCAAGCGCTTGTGCAACTAATCCAATGCCTTTGGTGGTGCCGTGTCATCGAGTGGTGCCTAAATCAGGTGGAATTGGTCAGTTTAGTTCGGGAATTTTTCGAAAAAATAAATTGCTTCAAGCAGAGGGACTTTCTTTCGGTATAAAGTAGCTTTCAATTAAGAGTCATCGGTCATTAGTAAACGGTCATCGGCTGACTAGTGGCCAAAGTCAATCTAATCTAGATTTAAGCTTTTCTTTGGGCTATACTAACTTTCAATTAGATTTTGGAAATTTCTAAAATAATTCCGCCCGTAGGGCGAGCTTAATACCTGATACTTAATACTTAATACTGAGCAAGTGGCTGACGCTGTTGAACAAGTCAAAGAGCGTTTAAATGTCTCGGAACTAATCGGAGAATATTTGAAGTTGGAAAAAGCCGGAACGAACTATAAGGCTTTATGTCCCTTTCATAATGAAAAAACTCCTTCTTTTATGGTCAATGCCGAAAGAAATTTTTGGTATTGTTTCGGATGTCAAAAGGGAGGCGACATTTTTTCTTTTTTGATGGAGATTGAAGGGCTGGAGTTTCGAGAGGCTTTAGAAAGACTGGCTGAACGAACGGGGGTGGATTTGCCTAAATTTCAAAAAGTTGATCCTGAAGAAAAAAGCCAAAAGCAAAAGTTATACGAGATTTTGGAACTTTCCGGGAAATTTTATCAACATCAATTCGAAAAAGCTAAAAAAGCCAAGCCAATCAAAAAGTATTTAAAAGAGCGAGCTATTAAACCAGCTCAATCCAAGAATTTTAGAATTGGCTTTGCTCCAGATGGTTGGAGTAATTTATTAAATTTTCTTTTAAGCCGAAAACACAATTTAGCCGACATTGCTCGTTCGGGGCTGTTGGTTCAAAAAGATGGAACTTCTGGAGCGTCACAAAGAGATTATTATGATCGTTTTCGAAATCGAATTATGTTTCCAGTAATTGACGTGGCGGATCGATTGGTTGGCTATTCAGCTCGAGTAGCTCCAGGCGAAGATGAATCTAGCGCCAAATATATAAACACTTCTCAATCGCCGATTTATGACAAGGGCCGAGTGATTTACGGATTGAGCCAAGCTAAACTAGAAATTAAAAAACAGGATTTCGTAATTATAGTTGAGGGAAATTTAGATGTGGTAGCATCGTTTAGTGCAGGGGTCAAAAATACGGTAGCGGTTTCAGGGACGGCTTTAACGGTTGATCAAATCAATATTTTAAAAAGATATACTAAAAATTTCAAACTTTGTTTTGATATGGATGAAGCGGGGCAAAAAGCTGCCACAAAAAGCGTTCAACTTTGTCTGACAAAAAATGTCGATGCCGAAATCATACTATTACCGAAAGGATTCAAAGACGTCAATGACCTAACGATGAAAGATATTCCAGCTTGGAAAAAGGCTATAAAAAATTCTCGGCAGGTGATGGACTATTTTTTCTCAAGCATATTTGAAAAACATGACAAAGAGAACCCCAAGGGCAAGAAAAAGATTGCCCATGAGTTGTTGAACATTATTAAAGATATTTCTGACCCAATTGAGCAAAGTTACTGGATTAGAAAGCTATCAGACGCAATTGATATCAAGGAAGATGCATTGACTGAGGTGCTAGAACGGGTTAAAGTAAAGGAAGATAAGATAAATAGGAGAAATCAGGACGATAATGTTGTCAGGACGATTAAAGCTAAAAAACCAAGAGGGACCCAATTACAAGAACGAATCTTGGGATTGGTGGTTTTGTATTCCAAGCAATTAGAGAAGCAAATTAAAAAATTTAAAACTAATTTGTTAGGCGAAGAACATCGAGATATTTGGGATAAAATTTTGAAAGGAGAAACTAAGAAACTCTCTGAAAAACTAGGTCAATTAGAAGCGCAGATTAACTATATTTATAACGAGGAGGGTCTGGAGGAAAATAAAATTGAGCCTGTTTCCGATTGGCAGGATACTTGCGAAAAGCTTTTGTTGCTTAGGAAAGAGGAGGCCTTAGCTGATCTCGTCAAAGATATTAAAACAGCGGAAGAAAAGGATGACGAGGAGAGCTTGAAGTTTTTGATGGAAGAATTTTCTAAAGTTTCTAAAGAAATAGAAAAATTAAAAAAATAATATGGTGAAAAAAGGTGCTAGAGCAAAAAAGTCTAATCTGCCAGCCGGCGGAGCCGTTAAAAAGCGAGCTAGCAGAATCAAGAGGGCGGTCAAGAAAATACTCAAAAAAACTAACAAAAAGGCAGTAGCCAAGAAAAAGGTTCCGGCTAAGAAAACGGTTGCCAAAAAAGTGGCCAAGAAAGCTCTAGTTAGAAAAGCGGTAAAGAAAATCCGTTCTATCAGCAAAAAGCGGGCTAAACCAAAGGTTCGAGAGAAGGTTGTTAAGAAAGTAGTCAAGAGGAGAATATCAGCCAAAAAAGCAGTTGCTAAAAAAACTTTAATGAAAAAAGCTGCTGATAAAAAGCCAGAAAAGAAAGTTTCCAAAAGAAAACCAGTGAAAAGCCGAGAAGCTAAGTTTGAAAATAAGAAAATTGAAAATTTAATTAAAAGAGGGCAACGTCGAGGATTTGTAACTGAAGATGAAATTTTACACGAATTGGGTGATATCGAAAAAAATATAGAAGAATTGGAAATTTTTTATGATGGGGCAGAAAAATTTGGAGTGCAAGTTCTTTCTTCTGAAGATGTTATCAAAGGTGAAATTGAAAGAGAACTTCAAGAAAAAGAAGAAGAGAGAAAAGAAGAGGAAAAGAAAAAAACCGCCAAAGGTCAGAAAAGAGGAACCAAGAAACAGACTGAAGGTAAGGTTTTAAAAGAGAAGGAAGAAAAACGACCTAAAGAAGCGGTTGATTTTAGGGATACTGACTCAATTCAGATGTATCTCAGGGAAATTGGAAAAGTTGATTTGCTGATTCAAGAAGAAGAAGTTTCTTTGGCGAAAGCTATCGAAAAAGGAGACCAAATGGCGCGACAGAAATTAACAGAAGCCAATCTACGGTTGGTAGTTTCGATTGCTAAAAAATACGTAGGAAGAAGCCACAGTCTCTCTTTTCTGGATTTAATTCAAGAAGGGAATATCGGTCTTTTCCGAGCAGTTGAAAAGTTTGATTATCGACGAGGTTATAAATTTTCAACTTATGCGACTTGGTGGATTCGACAAGCGGTAACACGAGCGATTGCTGATCAATCTCGAACCATTCGAATTCCAGTTCATATGGTGGAGACTATAAACAAATATATTCAAGTGGTTCGAGCTTTGGTTCAAGAGCTAGGAAGAGAGCCATTGCCAGAAGAAATCGCGGTAGAAATGAATATAGACGTTAAAAAAGTGCGACACATTATTAAGGTTTCTCAGGAGACAATTTCTTTGGAAACTTCTATTGGTGGAGATGATAGTGATAGTGTCTTGAGCGATTTTGTGGAAGACACCGATTCAATCACGCCTAATAAAATTGCTTCTCGAACTTTATTAAAAAAACATCTCAATGAGGTTTTAGAACAGTTGACTTTGCGAGAACAAAAGATTTTGAGAATTCGGTTTGGGCTAGAAGACGGAGTAATGCATACTTTAGAAGAAGTTGGAAATGAGTTTGGAGTTACTCGGGAGCGAATTCGACAAATTGAGGCGAAAGCTTTGGAGAAAATTCGATCGATGAAAGGAATGGAGAAATTAAAAGATTACTAGACTTTTCTAAAGAAAAGTAAGGACACAAAATACAAGGACGCAAGAAACAAACAAATTAGAAATTAGAAATTAGAAATCTCAAACCAAAAAAAACCGCAGGTTTTTGTTTGAAATTTGAGTTTTTGAAATTTGAGATTTGTTTGTATCTTGTATCTTGTATCCTTGGAATTTATTTTTTAAGTATTAAAAAATCAATATGGGTTTTTTCAACTTTGGTAAAAAAAATGACGATAAAAAAGATCAAGTAGCTGAACCAAAAACGGATGCTATGATGAATAAAATGGATGATATGTTGGACGGCGTTGATACTTCTAAGATGTCTCGAAAAGAACGTTGGGCTTTAAAGCTATTCAAAAAAATGCCTAAAGCTAAGCGGGAGGAAGCAATGCGAAAAGCAATGAATCCGCAGAATATTTTGAAAGAAAAAGATAAAATTTTGAAACAGCTGGATGAAATGGTTAAATCTGGGCAAATGAGCAAGCAGGAGGTTGATCAATTGAAGAGTCAATTAGGACTTCGATAAAATTGTGACTTATGCGTTTGGCAAATTTCTTTGTCAAAGTCTCTGTTTTTTCCTCGTCGCACCATTCAGTGTGCCTCTAAAAAATACTCAACTTTTTCTCGAACTTTGCGCAAACTCATAAGCCTCAAATAACTTATCGCAATTTAATTTTGTTTAAAATTTATGGATAAAGAAGTAGAAAAACTTTTTGTGGCGATCAAAGCCTTTATTGTGAAGGACGGGAAAGTTTTGATTTTGCGTGAAGATGAAGGTTCAGATACTGGAACAAATCCGGGCAAATACGATTTTCCTGGAGGAAAACTAGAATTAGGAGAGACTCCCGAAGAATGTTTGATAAGAGAAGTTAGAGAGGAGACTGGATTGGAAGTTGAAATAGGAAAGCCTTTTTATGTTGATCAATGGCAACCAGTCGTTCAGGGTGAACAATGGCAAATTGTTGGGATTTATTATGAATGTTGGTTGAAAGGTGGTGATGAAGTTAAGTTTAGCCATGAGCATGATTCTTTCAAATGGATAGATATTGGAGATTATGAAAATCATAATTTAATGAAAGAACCGAGAGAGGCCTTTAAAAAATATTTGAAATTAAACACAGCCTAGCGCTGTGTTTCTTGTATGCGAAGATTATCCGCCAGAGGCGGACTGAATTTGAGAATTTGGAAAAAGCCGCTATAATGATTAGATTGCAAGTGGCTTTTTTGTTTTTGAACTTGATAATTTCAAAGTTTTAAGCTAGTATGGTTTTTCAGTACTTTGAGTTAAGAATAGAGAGAATAATCATAAAGTGGAAACTAAACAAAAACTTTCTAAAGGGAGGGTTAAATCATGATTAAATCGCAATATGAAAGCTTAGGTGTAGAATCGGATAAAACCAGAATAAAAGAAAATTTTTTCGGGGTCAACGAAAATGTTTTTCCGTATGCTTTTGTGAACATAGGGAATGATCCGTGGCAAAAAAACTGGGTTCACACTCTACATTTGGATGGCGGTGGTAGTAAAAGCGCTACTCATTGGCTGTATTATTTAGTAACAGGGGACGATCGTTTTTTGCGATTTGATATTGCTGATGCGATTGCCATGGGAGCTGATATAGCCGCTGCCGGGTTTGTAGGACCGTTTGTTATTGGTGACGTTATTGATATTAACGGTCGTAACGTTGACAAGAAGGTTATTATTAAACATGCTGCTTTAGGGCTTAAGACAACTCTGAAACTTTTTGGAGAATACGGGATAATCACCGGAGATAAAAGGTATAAAATTCGGGTTTATTGTATGGGTGGAGAAACAGCTGATTTGGTTGATCAACTTACCTCATGGTCGGTAAACGTTGCCATTTTTTCACGAATGCTTCGGACTGGCGTAATTACCGGAGATGTTCTGGCGGGCGATTCCATTTTTGGTTTTTCCAGTGGTGGGCAGGCAGTTTGGGAAGAGTTTTTAAATTCTGGCAAGATGTCCAACGGGTCGACACTTTCTGATGCAGCTTTATTGTATTCTGGTTATCAAAAGGAATATCCATTTTTGCGTTCTGCAAAAAATGCCTTTAGAGGTAAGTATTTTGTGGGTGATAAACCTCTTGGTCTTGGAATGACGGTCGGAGAGGCTTTAATTAGTCCAACTCGGCAGTGGGCGATTGTGATGAAGATGGTTATTGACAGGCTTAAATCTATAGGAGAGTTTGATAAATTGCATGCCATTGTCATGAATACCGGCGGTGGGCTGACCAAGTGTGCCCATGTTGGAAATGAAATTCGCTATTATAAAACAATTCTTCCCTTTTTGCCGATTTTTGATTTGATTCAGACCGAGACTGGGGAGACGCAGAGAAATATGCTGAAAACTTTTAACTGTGGTGTCGGAATAGAAGTAATCGGTGACAACAGGGGAGGATATCTTCAATCAGCGCTCGAATGGGTTTCTGAAAAGTCTGGTATTGATCTTTTTGAGTTGGGGATGACTTATCAGAGTAATACGGCCGGTAAAAACGAAGTGATCGTTTGTTCTGAAGGTCGGGAATATGGTCCTGTTTGGAAATAAAATCAGGCAAATTGTAGAATAAAAAGGCTTTGGATGAAAATCATCCGGAGCCTTTTTCGTTGGAAAAAATAAATTAAAATAATTTTGCTACCATACTACAGTGTATGGTAGTATTTTTTAAAATAAATTTCTTTCATTCATTAATTAATGAAAGAAAAATAAGAATCAAAAAAGAGCTTGGTGGATCAAAAAAGCCGCTATAACGATTAGATTGCAAGTGGCTTTTTTGTTTTTGAGCTTGATAATTTTATGAATTAGGGTAGACTCATATATTCAAAAGAAGCAGCTTGAAAAACTATAAAATATTTTATAAAGGGAGGCTAGAAATCATGAGTCAAGAAAATTTATTTAAAACTATTTTTCCTGAGGTGACATGGTACAAAAGAATAGAGTTAAAACCCGGTGGAATGTTAGATGAAATTATACCTAACGCCGAGACTTCTTTTCTGGTTTTTAATATTTTGGCTGGAATGTCATGGGAGCTTCGCGAAGCAAATGACGAAGACTGTAATCTTGTCGATGAATCTCCGGCCGGATTGATTTTCGACGGTAGAAATTATCAAGAGAAAGTTCGTTTCGACTTTTGCAACAAAGGTCGTAAGCCGATGACTTTAATGATTTTGGCAATCAAAAAGCCGTAGCGATTAGTGAAAACAATTTTAGGAGGAGGAGAAATTGAAATGAAAAATGAAGAGCAAGATTTAGCTGGCATTTTTCTTATGTCCTCGGGAGCAGTTAAGGTAGAAATGATAGTTCTCAGCCCAAAAGAAAAACGAGAAAAGGTTTTCAAGAAAAAAGAGTTTCTGAATAATCTTTTTGTCGTTTATGGGAAGGGAGAATTTTGGTCAAAAAGTGATTCGTTTGAAGGAGGCGCTCATAGAAATTCTCTTGAATACTATGATTCTTACGTAGACGGAAGCTTGACTAACCAAGTTTATATCGTTGAGAACTTATCGGAAGAAGAAAATTTGGTCTTACTGATTCTCAGAATTAAGAAGCCATAATAAAAAACAGCAATGTTTTAAGAGAGCAGGGATGTTGATATTATCGACAGCCCTGTTTTTGTTTGCAGTTTTTAATTTTGACGAACCTATCAAGCGGTAAAATACTAGATACTCCATACTCTATATTAGATACTAAACAAATTGTCGACAAATTGTTGATAACTCAACGGAATTAAAGCCAGAAAAGGCAGTAAAAGATATTCTGAATATCTTCTTAGACGGCATCAATAGGCCGTTTTTTGGGTGGGCCGGGTTAGAATTAGGGGAAAACGGGGGAAAGTGGTGAAAAATGTTTGACAGGGAGTGGCTAGTGGTTTAGAATGGTAGTAAGTGGCGAAAAGTGGGGAACCAGAAATTAAAGCTTCATTGTTTGGCGTATTTCTTTGTCAAAGTCTCCGTTACTCGCTCAATGGACCATTAAGCCCATTTCGCTCGGTACTCGACTTCTCCTCGAACTACACTCAAACAATTAAGCTTTGAGGCCTGCAAGCACAGAATTTTTAAAAAATAAGAATATAAAAACAAAAAGAGATCATTGGAAAATTGAAAAATTGTTTAGAAATTAGAAATTAGAAATTAGAAATTAGAAATTTTAAACTATATGTTTATCGGAGAATACAAACATTCAATAGACAGCAAGAAGCGGTTGGCGCTACCTTCTAAATTTAGGGGAGAGTTTAAAGGCAAGGTGGTAGTAACTCGAGGTTTGGATCAATGTTTGTTTGTTTATCCGATGAGCGAATGGAAAAAAATTGCTGAGAAATTAGGAAATATGCCAGTGGGAGAAAAGTCTACCCGAAGCTTTGTTCGTTTAATGTTAGCCGGGGCGATTGATTTAGACTTAGATTCTCAGGGAAGAATTGTTATTCCAGATTATTTAAAAAATTATGCCAAGTTAAAAAAAGCAGTAACAGTGGCAGGATTATTTAATCGGTTAGAGCTTTGGGACGAAGGGGCTTGGGATAAGTATAAGAGCGGAGCGGAAAAAGATCAGGATAAGATTGCGGAGCAATTAGGAAGACTAGGAATTTATTAGAAATAAATTCCAAAATTTTCAATTTTCAATTTCTAATTTTCAAACAATGACCAAATTTTTCAATGTTTAAATGAACGCAAGCTTCGCTTGCGTAATTAAATCGCTAAGACATTAGAGAATTAAAAAATTGTTTTGAAACCTGCCGGCCGGCCCGCCTACCGGCCAGCAGGTAGGCGGGTTGAAAATTAGAAATTAGAAATTAAGAAGTGATATGCACAAAACAGTTTTACTGGGGGAAACGATTGACAGTTTGAATTTGAAACCAGGGATGACAGTAGTGGATGCAACTTTGGGCGGAGGTGGACATAGCGAGTTGGCGATCCAGAAAATTGGTGAAAAAGGGACTTTGATCGGAATTGATCTAGATCAAACAGCAATAGATGAATTTAAAAAGAAAATAAAAAATAAAAAAGGGTCGAAAGTATATTTAGTGAAAGACAATTTTATTAACATTCGGCAGATATTGAAGGATTTGAAAATTGATAAAGTGGATGCCGTCATTGCTGATTTGGGTTGGCGGCTGGATCAGGTTAAAAACAAGGAATACGGGATGAGTTTTCAAGTAGATGCTCCGTTGGATATGAGGTTGGGAAAAGAAGGAACAAGGACAGCTTATCACATTGTGAATAGCTGGAAAGAAGATTCATTAGTAGAAATATTTTTTAAGTACGGAGAAGAACGAAGTGCTAGGAAAATTGCCAAAAGGATAGTAGAAAGGCGAAAGGAAAAAGAAATTGAAACTACCAAGGAATTAGAAGCAATTATTGTCGGAAATTCTAAGACTAGGAGAGGAATTAATCCCGCTACCAAAGTTTTTCAAGCCTTGCGGATTGCGGTGAATAACGAATTGGAAAATTTGGAAGTTTTTTTGAAAGAAGCAATTGACGTTTTGAATAATAAGGGTCGTTTGGCCGTAGTAAGTTTTCATTCTCTCGAAGATCGATTGGTGAAACAGTTCTTTAGGGCAAATACGGGGGGATGTATTTGTCCGAAAGAACTCCCGGTGTGTGTTTGTGAGCCGGAAAAGAAACTGGAAGTTATTACTCGGAAACCGATTCGACCTTCAGAAGAAGAGTTAAAAGAAAATCCGCGAGCTCGGAGCGCTAAATTACGAGTAGCGGAGAGACGGTTATCTCTTGAAAACAAAAATAAAAAATAAAAGAATCTCTAAAACAAAAAAATGAAAAAATCGCTATTGATAAAAAATTGTGAGATTTTCAGTGTTAACAAAAGTAGTGCTAAAAAACACCAGAAAGTTTGTATTGCTCTTAAAGCTAAAACAGTACTAGTTTCTTTATTTATAATGTTGGGTATTTCTAGTTTAGCTTATATTTTTCAAATTAATCAATTAGCAACAATGGGCCAGGAAATCAATACCAAAGAGCAGTTATTAGAGGAATTGCAAGAAGGGAATAAATCTTTAGAAATTGAAGTAGCTCGCTTGAAGTCTAGCTATTACTTCGAGGAGGAGAGAGCTAGATTAAATTTGGTGAATCCAGATCAGATTAGTTTTATTGAAGTTGAGAAGGGCGAAACAGTGGCCATGATTGAATAGAAAGTGATTTCAGGAGTGTTTTAATTCGGCTAAAGGTAATCGAGGGGTGTATATTATGGTAAATAACAACGGCAAAAAAGGAGAAAGTGACAATGACAATCGAGAAAAAATTTTTAGAAGCAGGATTAATGTTCTTTCTCTCCTGGTTTTATTTTTATTCGGGATAGTTTTTTTTAGGTTGTATGTTTTGCAGGTTAAAAGCCATGAATATTACAAAAAACAAGCCGATAATCAACATTTTTCTCATTCGACTTTAACGCCTAAACGAGGTGAAATCTTTTTAAGTGGAGGGAGCGGGCTGTTGCCAGTTGCTACAAACAAGGACATGTTTATCGCTTATGCCGTGCCAGACGCTATAAAAGAAGAAGATCGGGAGGTTTTATCTTATAAAGTAAGCGAAATTTTAGAGTTGGAGCAGGCAGTAGTTCATCGGAAATTGTCCAAACCGGGCGATGTTTATGAGCCTTTGAAGAGAAAAATATCGGAGGAGGAAATAAGAAGAATCAAAGAATTGGATCATGATGGGTTTCAATTGGAAGCTGAGAGTTGGCGGTATTATCCCAATGAAACTTTAGCTGCTCAAGTGGTTGGTTTTGAGGGTTTTAAGGATGATTATAGAACAGGACTTTACGGGATCGAAAAAGGACAAAATAGTTTATTGTCAGGTAAAAACGGCTGGTTGAAACAAGAAAAAGACGCCGGTAGTCGATGGATTTCGATTGGAGAGCGTCTCTTAAATCCAGCTCAAGATGGAAGTGATTTGGTCTTGTCTTTGGATTATGCTATTCAATTTAAGGCTGAGCTAACTTTGAGAAATGCGGTTAGAAAGCATGATGCCGCGGGAGGGCGAATTATAGTAATGAATCCTTATTCGGGAGATATTTTGGCGATGGCTCAAGAACCAACTTTTGATTTAAATAAGTTTTCAAAAGTAGAAGATCCTAGCGTCTATATGAATTCTAGTGTTTCCTCTGTTTATGAGTGTGGATCAATTTTCAAAACTTTTACTATGGCGGCTGGTTTGGACGCTGGAGCAATTGAGTACGATGATACCTATATTGATACGGGTGAAGTTAAAATTTCTGGGTATACTATCAAAAATTCGGAAGAAAAAGTTTATGGTGAACAAATTATGAGCGGAATAATTGAGAACTCTATTAACACCGGAGTAATTTATATTGAAAAAAAATTAGGAAACGATAAATTTCTAGAATATGTTGAAAAATTTGGTTTTGGAAAAAAAACTGGAATTGATCTGCCGGGAGAGATAAGAGGAAATATTTCAAACTTAAAGACTAACCGAGACATTGAATATTACACCGCTTCTTTTGGTCAGGGAATCACAGTGACTCCGATTCAATTAGCAGCAGCATATTCGGCTATTGCTAACGGAGGAGAATTAGTGACACCTCGAATAGTTCGGACTACAATCGATAAGAACAATCAAGAAAAGACAGTTGAAAAGAAAGTGGTTGGCAAAGTTGTTTCACAAGATGTTTCTAACAAAGTCGGTTTAATGCTAGAGAACAATGTGGTTAATGGGCATGGTAAGCCGGCGGGGGTACCGGGTTATCGAGTGGCTGGAAAAACCGGAACGGCTCAAATTTCTGATAAAGAAAAAGGAGGTTATGTTGAGGATGCTACAGTTGGTTCTTTCGCTGGATTTGGTCCAGTAGGCAATCCTAAGTTTGCTATGATAGTAGTAATAGATCATCCTAAAGATGTTGAATGGGCAGAAAGCACAGCCGGACCAGTTTTTGGAGAGATGGCTAAGTTTCTATTTGAACATTATGGAATTGAACCAACCGAAGAATACACCAAGGGAGAACTAGAAAGGTTTAACAGAGTGCACGATTATTTAAATATTATTGTTGACGAAGAAGAGGATAATAGTGATAATGAAAATTATGAGGAAGAATCAGAATAAGTAAGAGACAAACAAATGAAATCCAAAATTATTCACAAGACTTTGAGGTTTATGGCCAAAATGGTTTTGGCGAGAAGAAAGCCAATGGTGGTGGCGATTACTGGGAGCGTTGGAAAGACAACCACTAAAGAAGCCGTTAATAAAGTTTTGGGCTCAAGTTTTCGGGTTCGAAGTAGTGCCAAAAATTATAATAATGAAATCGGAGTTCCTCTAGCGATTTTGGGTTGCCAAGTTAATTATAGAAGCAGCAAAATTTTTCAGGTTTTAGGAGTGCTTTTTTATTGGCTGAAAGCCTTGCTTTTTGATCGGCAATATCCAGAAATTTTAGTTCTGGAAATGGGAGCCGACAAGCCGGGAGATATAAAGTATTTTTGTGATTTTGTTCCAATAACAGTGGGGGTTTTGACTGATATTGGAATTTCTCATTTGGAGAATTTTAAAACCAAACAAATTCTAGCAACCGAAAAAGGGTATTTATTGAGAAGTGTAATTGAAAAAGGGATGGCAATTTACAACTGGGATAATAAAATTGTGCAAGGGATTGGGAAAAAGCTTTCTGTCAATACGATTGGTTACGGCTTGAATAATGGGGCGGAGATGAGAGCGACCGACATTGTTTCAAAAATAGAAGTAAGCCAGAAAAACCAAAAGATAGAAGGGGTTAATTTTAAATTGAATTATCAGGGTAAGGTTTTGCCAGTTCGTTTAAAATGTTGTGCCGGGAAAGGAATTGTTTATTCAGCTTTGGCAGCTTTGGCAGTAGGACGGTATTTTGATTTGAATTTAATTAAAATGATTGAATCTTTGAAAAACTTTAAGCCTTGTTCGGGGCGGATGACTTTATTGAAGGGCATTAATAATTCTGTGGTTATCGATGATTCTTATAACAGTGCGCCAGCTAGTTTGGAGTTAGCCTTGGATTTAGTTAAAGAAACTAAGGCTTTCCGGAAAATATTAGTTTTAGGGGATATGCTAGAATTGGGTGAAGATGAGATTAAAAGTCACGGAGCGGTTGGTAAAAAGGTTGCTCAGCTCAAACCTGATTATTTTGTGATAGTGGGAGAAAGAATGAAGGAAGCCGCCCAAGTTTATTCAGAAAATCTTAAAAAACCGGAAAATTTGATGGTTTTTAAAGATTCTGCGGAAGCTAAAGAATTAGTAAGAGATTTAATTCAACCCGGTGATTTAGTTTTAGTCAAAGGCTCTCGAGGGATTGAAATGGATGAAATAGTCGATGCCATCAAAGCATAAAAAGCGGAACCAAAATTAAATTAGAGGTATTTACCAAGAAAAGTTGAATTTCTTTTGCAAATTTTGGTAAAAAGTATTATTATAGAATAAGGGATTATTTTTGAATTTCGATTTTCATCCAAATTTTTATAAAATATTTTTAAAATAAAAAAAATGAAAAAACAAAAAGGGTTTACCCTGATAGAGTTGCTTTTGGTAATGGCTATTATTGGAATTTTAGCCGGGACTATTTTAGTGGGTATTTCTGGACAAAGAGAAAAAGCTAGAGCGGGGCGAGCTTTGGAATCTATGAATGCGGTTTTGCCTTATGCGGTCGATTGTTACATCACTGGCACGGATATGACTGCCCCTACGGTTGGTGGTGGTGGAGTGCTTTGTGGAGCTATCGATTATCCTAGTTTAGGAACAGGTTGTAATTATACAGTCGTTGATCCTGATGCCTCGGGAACGATAATTGCTACTTGTGGTGGTTATATTTTGACTTGTAGCATTACTACTGATGGGAATTGTGTGGTGAATTAATTTTTGATGATTAAATCAGTTCTGGTTTATACTTTTTCATAGAAAATGATCAAACAAAAATATATAACAGTTTTAGACATTGGCTCTTCATTTGTCAGAGTTGTTGTTGCTGAAATTATTTCGGGAGAAAAACCTAGGGTAATAGGGGTTGGTAAAACCGAATCTTTCGGTATGAGAAAAGGAGTCATCATTGATCTTGAAGATGTAGTAAAATCAATTAAATCTTCAGTAGAGAAAGCCGAGAGAATGTCAGGGGTTCAAGTGGAGGATGTTTACGTAGCGGTTGGGGGAAGTCATTTAAAATGTATTTCGACTAAAGGCGTGATTGGGGTCAGTAAGGCCGATGGGGAAGTTACTGAGGATGACGTGGAAAGAGTTCTCGATTCTAGTCAGGCGATTAACATTGCTCATAACTATGAGATTTTGCACGTTATTCCACAGAATTTTTCTTTAGATGATCAGAAAGGAATTCGAGAGCCAGTTGGGATGATTGGGGTTAGACTTGAGATGAGAGGGGTAGTGATTGCGGGATTTATTCCATATCTTCGAAATATTGCCAAATGTATCAACCGGGCCAATTTTAGTCTTAACGGTTTTGTGGCTGCTCCTTTGGCAGCTGCTAAAGCGATACTCAACAAGAGACAAAAAGAGTTGGGCGTGGTATCAGTTGATATTGGCGGAGAAACCACTTCTTTGGCAATTTTTGAAGAAAGAGAATTGGTATATTTAGCCGTTTTACCAGTAGGTGCTAATCATATTACTAACGATGTAGCTATCGGAATGAGAACTGCTATTGATGTAGCCGAAAAAGCTAAACTGAAATATGGCTCGGCTATTCCAGATGAAATCGATAAAAAAGAAAAAATTAATTTAGCTAGTTTAAGTTCTGAGGAAGAAGGCGTTATTTCTCGCCATCACGTGGCTGAAATTATTGAAGCTCGAGTCGAGGAGATTTTTCAACTAGTTGAAAAAGAACTCAAGAAGATCAATCGATCAGCTTTGCTGCCAGCCGGAGTAGTTTTAACTGGAGGTGGATCTTGTCTTTACGGAATGGTTGATTTAGCCAAGGAAAATTTAAAACTTCCTGCTCAGATTGGTTTTCCTGATGGGTTATCAGGCTTGGTAGATAAGATTGATGAT
>DAOWHU010000003.1 GCA_030641245.1 bacterium | reverse complement strand
TGAAAAAATTTTCGCCTGCATTGCCATTATGAATTACCGTAATTTTTTTGGAATCAATTTTGTAATAATTGATGATTTCTTTTTTAGTAAAATTGGAGACTGCTATAATTTTGTTGGCTTTTTCCAACGATGACGGAATCAAAATGTTCAAAAGAAACAAATCTAGTCTGTCTATAAACTCTGGGAAAGACTTGAAAGATACATCAGCGATAGTAGTGATTAATCTTGTTTTTTTGGGAAACCAAAGTGGAGTTATATACTGAACATGAAGAACGTCTAAATCTAATTTTTTGGCCATTCTTGGTAACCCAAAAAACGTCCAAAACAATTTTGATTTGGGCAAAACTGGAGTAATTTCAACATTTTTATTTTTGATTTTAGCTTTGGTTTCAGCTCCAGGAAAAATCTTTTTTTTGACATCTTCAATTTCTTCAATGTCGGTCAGGAGAAAGTATTGGTTTTGCTTGTCAATTTTTAAAAGCGCTTTAACTAAATTCAAAGTATAATTTTCATCGCCTGTTCTCTGTTGTCCAATAGCTCTAATATCGATACCAATTTTTTGTTTTTTCATCGATAAATTTTAATGAAATTGTTTTTAAACTACCTAGCAGTAGCGGGAGGGAGATTTGAACTCACCGATCTCGGGCTTATGAGTCCCGCGCTTTAACCGACTAAGCTACCCCGCCTTAAAAAACCTTTAAACAAAAACACAAAAAGCAAGCTGACGAAACAGCCAAAATAAAATTATTTTAGAAAAAATGTGGCGGGGATCGGATTCGAACCGATGACCTTCTGGTTATGAGCCAGATGAGCTGCCAGACTGCTCCACCCCGCGATTACAAAAATTTTATACAGACTCCTCTTCCTCAAACTCCCCTGATTTTCGCACAAAAACAAACCCCTGTCAACAAATATAATTACCAAAAAAGTTCAACTCAAACTAAAAGTTAATTTTATTTTTCTTTAAGGCTTGCTTTATTTTTGACTTAGCATGAGCTGTTTTAACAAATTTAAGCCAATCTTTATTTGGTGCTTTTTTTTTCTTCTCTGTTGTTAATTCCACTACGTCTCCATTCCTAATCACATAACTTAAAGCCACAATTTTTTGATTAATTTTAGCCCCACTCAGCGTATTACCCACCTCCGTATGAATAGCATAAGCAAAATCTACCGGTGTCGCCCCCTCTGGCAAATCAATTACATCCCCCATCGGAGTAAAAGCAAAAATATGGTTTTTGAAAAAATCAATCTTCAACGAAGCCCAAAACTCATCCGACAATCCCCCCGTTTCCTCATGCCAAGACCGTAATTGCTTTACCCAATCCAACTGCTTTTCAAATTCCTCCTTTTTTCGCCTAAAAAACAATTCCTTAAACGATC
Source organism: bacterium (assembly GCA_030641245.1). GTDB lineage: Bacteria > Patescibacteriota > Minisyncoccia > Moranbacterales > DUUL01 > UBA2773. The sequence goes on along the minus strand of DAOWHU010000003.1, from coordinate 2,874 downwards.
GATCTCCCGAATAAATCCAATGCGCCGCAATTCCATACTCCGCCTCGTAGTCCATCTTTCTCGTTCGAATCTGCACTTCCAAAATCTTCCCTTCCGGCCCAAAAATCGTGGTATGCAATGACCGATACCCATTCGGCTTCGGCAATGAAATATAGTCCTTAATTCTCCCAATCATCGGATTATAACGCTGATGCACGATCCCCAAAACCCGGTAACAATCCTCCACCGTTGGCACAATAATCCGAATTGCCGCTAAATCATAAACCTCTTCTACTTGCATATCATGTTTCACCAGCTTTTGATAAAAACGATAATAATGCTTGGCCCGCCCCACAATATTCAAAATCTCAATCTTCTCCTGCTTCAAAGCCTTTTGCAATTCCTTAATCGCCCGCTTAGTATACTTGGCCCGCACATTCAAAGCCTCCTTCGACCGTCGCACGGTATCCTCATAATTTTCCGGATCCAAATATTTAAACGCCAAATCCTCCATCTGATTCTTAATCTCTCCTACCCCCAATCGATTCGCAATCGGCACAAAAACTTCCATCGTTTCATTGGCAATACTAATCTGCTTCTCTCGCGAATGAACGTGTAAAGTTTTCATATTATCCAACCGATCCGCAATTTTAATCAATACCACTCGAATATCGGCTGCCATCGCCAGAAACATCTTCCTTAAATTTTCCAAATAAACCTCATCGGTCGCTCCTCGCAACCGAATTTTTCCCACTTTCGTCACCCCCTTCACAATAAAGGCCACGTCTTTCCCAAACTCTTTTCGAACGTTTTCTAAGCTCAAATCAGTATCCTCCGGCACATCATGTAACAAAGCCGCCGCCACACTTTTTGACCCCAATCCCATCCTAATCAAAGTTTTAGCCGTTTCTATCGAATGCACAAAATAAGGCTCGCCAGTCATTCGCTTTTGCCCTTTATGCGCCACCTCCGCAAAAGAATAAGCCTTGGATATAAAAGCTGCCCGCTTTTTATCGTAAGGCTTTTGTCGCACCGCTAATAATTCTTTAAGGCTCAGCATGGCTTTAATTCAAGTCTTAAATTACAATCAAAAAAATTGTTCTCGAGTAAGCTTTTGTAATGAAAAAATAGAATTTTGAGATAAATTTTTCAAATGATTTTTGAAGCACTGGCATCGCCAATGTAAAAAAATTTGACCCGCTTCGCTAAAGCTCCAGTCCGCCTCGGCAAGCCTTGGGCGAGACGGGCGAGGGAAGGGGAAATTTAGCCGAAATTATTATTTTGCAATAAAAAAGGCATTCGGGAGCAGTCCCATAATATCTCAAATTACCTAAAATAGCAACCTTCCTAGTTAACAGAATTCCTTTACTGCAACAAACAAGCGAACCCGACAACGACTTATCACCAACCTCTCCGATGCTACTACCGAAAAAACCTAGGGCAAGCTCCGCTTGCCCCCCAACCCAAAACAAAAAGGGATTTCCAAAATTATTCGAAAACCCCTTTTGAATCCTGTACAATTGATTTTTCAAATAAACCAATTTATCTCTGTTTACCCCACCTTACGAAATAATTTTTCGCAATCATGGCAACCTCCTTTTTTCCAGCTTTAGACCTAGCCCTCCAAGCATCACCCCCTGGTGAGTCAAAGCCAAGCCAATTAAAAGACCGACGAATCGAACAGGACCCTCTTAATTCTCGGGTCCACCGCCGCCGCCGCCGCCTCCGCCGCCTGCCACTGACTGACATAGGTCTGCAAATACTGCTTTTTTGAACGAAAAATTTTTAATGCCCACGGCATCGTATAGGATAACTTTTTTCACGAGCATCTCCTCCAATTTTTTGCGGTCAAACAAACCACAGTTTATAATACAACAGCTTTTGTTCTAAAACTATTCTTTTTCTTCGAACTATACCACCACCTTAACGCACCCTTCCATTTTTGTCAACCAAAACCCAGAAATTTTCAACCCAGGGCAAGCTCCGCTTGCCCTCTTCAACTCCAACCTAGCCTCCTCCCTAAAACTTTATATTATCCATTACTAATCAAAAACCCCTGCTATGCATTACACACCAGGGGCCTCAACAATTAATCTATTCATTGAAAATCTCCCATCTTTTAAAAGCTTTGACCTACCAGCAAGGCCTAATTTACACCCAAACCATCGGGACTCTCGGCTTAACCAGTTTCGGATAATCCTGCCGATACATCTCCAATATCGATTCGATTTCTGAAAGACGATTCATCGTTATTAAAAAATTTACAACGAAGGCCTCCTCGCTTAAAATATTTTTCATCGACAATCGCATAAGAAGTTCGACAGTGGCAATACATTGTTCTCTATCCCGTTCTAAACGCTTAATCACCGCTACCGGATCAGTTTTCTGCTCCTGAATATTCTCAAGTGCGAAAGGATTAACCTCCAAAAGACTCTCTCCCTTCTCAAACTCCTCACCAGAAATAGATTTAACCACCACTATTCCTAAGAACAAAAATATTATCACCGCTACAATCCATACTAATACTTTTTTCATTTCAGCCTCCCAACTAAAATAATTAATAAAAAGAACTACCCCAAATAATTTCGTATTGCCCTTAATTTACACTATTTTCCCCTTTTTATCAAATTTTTCCCACAAAAAAGTCCCAAACTGGGGCAAGCTCCGCTTGCCCCCCCCCACCAAAATCCTCCCCAACCCAAAATAAAAACTCTCCCATACAAAAAATCCTGACCATATATTATACAATCAGGACTTCGCTTTAAAAACTTAGGGGACGATAGACGCTCTGCCCGCCCCTTCTTTCCTTCCTTTTTAGGGGTTTAAGAAATCAACATTCAACTTTGTCCGAAAACTGCGTCCTGAAACTACCACCCCCCAATCCGGCAATTCTTT
>DAOWHU010000063.1 GCA_030641245.1 bacterium | reverse complement strand
CTTTCCTACAAAGCTAACATTGATGACCTTAGAGAATCTCCCGCTTTTAAAATAATTGATGAACTAAAGAAAAAAGGAGCTCAGACTATAACTTTCGATCCTTATGTTCAGGAAAAACCAGACGTTAATTCGCTAGAAAAACTATTAGAAAAATCAGAGGCTTTGATTTTAGTTACCAACCATAAAGAATTTTTAGGAAAAGAGGCTGATTTTAAAAGATTTGACATCAAAGCAATCATTGACGGAGTAAACTGTTTAGACAGTCAAAAAATTAAAAAAATGGGAATCGAATATCACGGAATTGGAAGAATTTAAAAATCACAAAAAATTCTAATAATTATTTCAATTAAATGAAGTTAATCGTTAACATTCCAGCCTACAACGAAGAGGCCGTAATCGGAAAAACTATCGTTAGAATCAGAAAAAGCTTCACTGATGATTTTTATAAAAGTCAAGAAGGAAAAGTTATTAAAGAAAAATTAATTCAAATCGTCAACGACGGTTCCAAAGATAAAACCGTCAGTGAATCCCAAGAAGCTGGAGCTGACATCATTGTGTCTCATGGAACCAACCGAAGACTAGGGGCAGTTTTTGGAACTAGTGTAGACTCCGCTTTAAAAAACAAGGTTGACTTTATGGTGAATATTGATGCCGATGGGCAATTTAATCCCAACGACATCCCCAAGCTACTTAAACCAATTCTTGCTGGAGAGTCTGATATGGTAATTGCTAACCGATTTGGTGACATAAAAGCCACTGATATTCCTTGGATTAAAAATTTCTTAAATCAATTCGCTGCTAAAATAATTAGCTTTTTCTTGGATTATAAAATTGACGACTTAACTTGTGGTTTCAGAGCTCATAATCGAGAAACGCTTTTAAGATTAAATTTAACCAACAATTTTACTTATACCCAAGAAACCATAATTGACGCCATCGGAAAAAATCTTAAACTAGCTTGGGTCCCTGTTCAAGTAACCTATTTTGCAGATCGAAAATCTAGAATTGTTAAATCGCTCTGGAAGTTTATAGGCAACGGTTTCAAAATAATTTTGAAGGCCATCCGAGACGCTCGTCCTCTAAAATTTTTCGGAGGCCCCGCTCTATTTTTTATTATTTTATCCTTGTTTGGATACAGCTGGTTTCTCATCAACTATCTTCAAGAATTCAAAATTTCCCCTTTCTTAAATTATATAGTTTTCTCCTCTATTTCCTTAATTCTAGGAATCCAGCTATTAGTCTTCGCCTTAATCGCAGATATGATTAGATCCAACCGAAAGACCACCGAGGAACTTAGCTACCAACACAAAAAAAGTAAATACTACAACTTATAAAAAGTAATTTTTAAAAACCGACCAAAAAATGAAAATCCTATTCATCTCTCATTCCTTTCCTCCTGTTATTGGTGGAGTAGAAAATCAGAACTTTCTATTGTCCAAAGCTCTCAGGAGGTCTGCCAGCGTTAGAATCATTAAGAACACTCGAGGAAAAATTTGGTTGCCAATTTTTGTCCCTTTGACCTTCTTGAAGGCTTTTTTTCTAATGAGCCACTACGACGTTTGTTTACTGGGAAGTGGAATTTTAGCGCCCTTGGGAAGTGCCTTGAGTTTTTTTCATCCTAAGAAAAAGTTCTTTTGTGTCACCCACGCTCTTGATGTTATATTCGCCGAAAAAAAAGGCTGGTTATCAAAAGTCTACAAAGCTATCAATATCCCCTCTCTTCAAAAAATGGATAAACTTTTTATGGTTGGGAACGCCACTATCCACGAAGCTATTAAACTTGGAATTAGTAAGAAAAAATGTAAATTCATTCCCAACGGAATCAACAAAAACGAACTGAAGGAAAAACATGTTCGAAAAGAATTATCTCAAATATTTGGAAAAAATATCAAAGACAAAAAGGTCATTTTACGCCTTGGACGATTTGTTCCTCATAAAGGAACCAGTTGGTTTATTGAAAATGTAATGCCAAAATTACCCGAAAAAGTTGTTATGATCGCCGCCGGAGGACGAGTGGCTAAAAATACAGCTGGAGACAAAGACGATTTTATTAATTCCGAAAAAGCAATTTTAAAAAACAAATTGAAAGATCGAGTTCGATTATGCCCTGCCATTCCTCAAAAAGATTTAAAAATTTTGCTTAACACAGTTGACTTGGTAGTCTCTCCCAACCTTAAAATCCCAGGATCAATGGAAGGTTTTGGAATTAATGCTATTGAAGCTGGCGTTTGCGAAAGAATTGTTTTCGTTTCCAATATCGAAGGCTTACTGGATGCCGTAAAAGATGGAAAGAACGGCAAACTAATAAAAAGCGGTGATGCACAAGCCTGGATAAACGAAATTAAAAAAGTAATTAAACTGAAAAAATCCACCCTGGAAAAACGGGGTAAAGAGGCTGGTAAATACGTTGAAAAAAATTATTCTTGGAAAAAAATTGCCAAGAAATATCTTAAAGAAATGAAATGATTTTCGATTTAATAAAAATTGATTTGAGCTTGGGACTATTGCTTTTTATCCCCGGCTATTCAATCCTAATCGCTTTATTAAGAACCAAAAACCCTCTAGGGACTTTGGGAACTTTAATCGTTTCTGTAGTTTTGAGTTTAGGAATTGTCAATTTTAGTTTGATGCTGATCAATAGATTGGGGATCAAGCTAACTCCGATAGCCATTATTTCCACTTTACTGACGATCAGCACCGTGGGATTTATTCTCTTCGGAATATTCCATAAAAAAGAACCTCGGAAATCTCCCTCGGAAAATGATCGAGGCTGGTTATTGTTTTTTCTAATCATCGCCTTCTCAGTTTTCCTTCGAATGATCTATTTAATTCCCAAGATAATTCCCCACACTACCGACTTAGGCCACCATATGTATTGGGCTAATTTTATTATAAAATTCCAGCAACTTCCTATTTATGGAATTCCCGATCTTATTATTGGTGAGCATATAATCTTTGGAGCAGTTTCAATTTTATCGGGAATAGGAATAATCTCTGCCCTTCCAGCCATTATTTTATTTATCATAAATATTTTTTCTCTTCTGGCTATTTTTTTGCTAACAGTTGAATTAGCCAGCCTAATATTCGAGAAAAAAGCTTCTCACAAAATCGGGCTTTTCTCTTTGATTGCTATCGGAATTTTCTATGCCATCGCTTCTCCTCAAGCCACCTATATAAACGGAGGAGTTGTCGGAAATTTAATGGGGAACCTTCTGGTTCCAACTATTTTTTATTTATTCGTTAAAGCTCTCAAGCAAAGAAACTCTACTCTGGCAGGATTAGGAATTTTTCTAATTGGCGTCCTCGCCTATACCCATCATCTCTCAGCTTTTGTCTTTGCTTACTCTTTGGTCGGATTTTCAACTTTCTTTATTGTCGGTTTTGGAATAATCAAATTTGTTTTCAAGAAAAATGATTTCTCAATCAATCCCTTCTTAAAAATCTTTATCAATCTGAAAACTGTTTCGGCTAGTTTGCTTGTTCTGCTCTTTGTTTTTTTAGTCAGAATTCCCTCTTATCTGAACTTATCTGCCATCGATACCGCCGTTGGTAGCCCTTCCAAAGAAACTAGGGTTGGATTATCCCTCAATAACTTAATTCACTCTACTGGCCCCTGGAGAATGCTCTACTCTGCTATTGGAATTCTTTTTTTACTTTTCATTTTCTGGCAAATTTTTAAAAAAAGCTCTTTATTCAAAAAACTTTACCGACTAAAGAAATTTAATCCTTTGGAAATTTTAGTGACAGTTTCTTTGCTGCTGGCCTGGTTTATAATAATTTTCGTAATGAGTCATTGGCCAGCTCTCTTAAAAATTGACATTATTTCGGGAAGAATAGCCAACTATCTAACCTACCCTTCAGCCATTCTGGCTGCCTTTGGAGTTTACGCCATCTTACAGCCAATTTTTTACAAAACCCGTGGAGTAGTAGCTCTAGCAGTTTTTATGGTTGTTTTCATTCCGGGTATTACTTCTGGGCTCTTTGATGTTTCCGAGGCTTATCCTGACAATCAGGCCGATATAGAAAAAACTGTTCAAACTTTCAGAGGCTCTGAATACCTAGCCGAAGAAGCTAAACCCGAAGAAAAAATTCTCAAAGACCATGTTTATCTAACTGGCGATACTTGGATAAAAAATTTTTTAATGCGAGGCTACCGAGAACCTCTTTCGCGAACCCTGTTGAAAAGGTATTCAGATCCAGTTAAAGAACGGGAAACTTGCACTCGTGATATGGTCGCTATTCCAGAAACTGAAATTGGAGAAAGTTGTTTTCAAGAAACTGGAGTTAAATTCATCATTTTACGCAATGGCTACGACACCCATCAATTTGAAATATCCGATAATTTTTCCAAAATATTTACAACACCAGAAGTTGTGATTTTCCAAAAAAATAACTGAGAGTCTGTTTAAAATCTCATATTTAGTCAAAAGGAAGAAACTTTTAGTGAAAATTTTGAAAATTAAGGAAGAATATCGAGATATTTTGACGATATTTGAAAAATTTGCAACAAAAATTTCGATATTTTGACAAATAAATTAAATTTTAAAATTATGGTGAGAATTTAAATAGACTCTAAAGAACTATGAACAAAAATACCTCAATTTTATTAAGTTTAATTCTAATTTTCTTAGCCTCTTATCTTTTGTATTGGAAGGGAGAATTAGGCCTAGAGGAAGCTGCCAAAAAATTTACGGTCTTGGCTTTTGAAAACACCTCTTTAAGCTGTGACTCTGAGTCTCTGGAATTTTTTATCGAGAATAATTTGAAAGAAGAGACTTCTTTCCAAGTCTCAACTATTTCAAATGACGTGACTCTAGAAAATTTTGAAATTTTAATCCCTGCTCAAAGTCAAAAATCAGTTCAACCAAAACCAAAGACTATTGAAACCTTGTGCGCCCACTCTCAGCAAATTAAATATCAAATTACAGTTGAAAACAAAGTTGGGCAACGATCTATCTACAAACTAATTACCCCCTGAAGCTATGTCAAAAAAAAGAATCCTTCTTTACACTAGACCAATTACCCCACCATGGGACGAAGCCTCAAAAAACCTGGCTTATGACATCGCGACTAATATTTCTAAAAATCAATTTCGGGTTTCTCTTCTAACTCCTCAAAAAAGCGCCTTTAACCAAAAACTAGTCAAAGAGTACCCTCATATTAAACCCGAAGAAATCTATCGCTCCGCTAATTTAGACTTTAAAGAAAAATTTCAACTACTCTCAAGACTATTCAGACCTAAATTAAAGACTGATTTAATCCACTTCCTATTCACCCCTAGATCAATTACCTCTTTTTTGATTCGATCGAGATTAAGGTTCTCAAAAGTCAAGACCCTCCAAACCGTAGCCACTTTATCTAAAAAAAATCTAGAGAGCACCAGAAAACTAAATAAGATTTTATTCGCCGACCTGATCATTGTTCAATCTAAAAACACTTTTAGACAACTTAAAGATAAGAGTATTCAGAAAATTAAACTGATTTACCCTGGAATTAATTTTAAAAAATATAAACCCACTCAAAAAGACCCTGGAACTTTGAAAAAATTGAAACTCAAAAAAACTGATTTTGTAGTTCTCTACACTGGAGAATACACTCGACTCAAAGCCACTGATGATATCCTGGAAGCTCTGAGGATACTTTTCAAAAATTACCCCAATGTTGATAATTTAAAATTAATTTTTGCCTGTCGAATCAAATCTAAAAAAGATCGAGTTAAAAAAACTGCGGTCATCAAAACCCTCAAAAAAGAATCCCTGTTTAGCAAGGTTATTTTCTTAGACGTTTTTGACCCAATGGAAAAACTTTACAATCTCTCAGATTTGAATATTTTTCCGGTTCGAGAAATGGCTGGTAAATTTGATATTCCTTTGACCCTAGTAGAGTCAATGGCTTGTGGTAAACCAATCATCGTTTCCAGGTTAAGAAATCTTAAAGAGTTGGTAGGCAACAATGTCAGAGGCCTCACTTGCAAAAAAGAATGTCCTCGAGACTTAGCCCAAAAAATACACCTTCTAAAAACTGATAAAAAATTATATAATAAAATAGCTGAAAGCGCTTTAATTTTCGTTAAAAGCAATTTCGACATTAAGGAAAAGGCTCAAGAATATAACAATATTTACAAGGATTTAACAAAGTAACAGTTAAAAATAATTCTAAGATTAATTTCAAACTAAAATCAATGTACAAAATAATTAAAAAAGGACCATTCCAACACTTAATGCAACCCGACGATCAGAAAAGTCGACCTGTTTATTTTAATATGAGCGAAGAATTAATGCCAGGAGACAACAGTTACGATAAACTACTCAAAGTTGCTAGCGACAAAAGAGTTTTTCATCACATTGCCGCCTTAACTGACATCCATTCTAAGCCTGGACGAAAAAATCCAACTGGTTCAGTAGTGGCCACTGAAAAAGAAATTCTTCCGCAACTAACTGATTCAGCTCCTAACTGTGGAATGCGTTTGATTAAGACTCCCTTTTTCAAAGGCGACCTTTCCGATAAACAGTTAGACGATTTATTCAAAGAATATGTCAAAACAATCCCCACCAGAACCTACTTTGGAACCTATTTCTCCCATAAAGATATTCTGGAAATCTCGAAACGAGGCTCTGCGCCTGTACTTGAAATATTCGGTAAAAGCAAATCAGAGCTAAAAAATACCTACCTTAAAGGCAATATGTTTGGCGATCAAAAAGTGTCCAATCAGGAACTTTTCAAGGCTATTCCTTCTTTGTTCTTTCGAGTGGCCCAAAGTCGCCTAGGAATTTTAGGAGAAGCCGGTAATCATTTCTTGGATTTACTTTTAGTGGAAGATATCGTCGATAAAGAAACCGCCGATAAACTAGGGATTCAAAAAAATCAATACGTTTTTCTACTTCACACCGGCTCAGGAATGTTTGGACAATATTCTAGTTATTTCTATATGCCAAAAAAGAAGGAACATTTAAGTCAGAAAATTATCAATGTAATTAGTCGAGCTACTTTTTTAAAAAAAGACATCGTCTGGCATCAAACCCTGCAAAAAGAACTACCCCTTTATGAAAACAGCGAGGAATTATGGGGGGTGAAAGAAGGGTCTGAACTATACAAAAATTTTATGATTGCCAATCGGGCTTCCGCTAATCACGCCTTCGCCAATCGGGCTTTGCTCCAAATTCGAATTGAACAAGGAATCGAAAAGATTTTGGGTAAAAAATTAGAGCTCCCCATAGTTTATGACATGAGCCATATTTCAGTCACCAAGGAAAAGCATTTCGGCAAAAAGCTTTGGATCCACCGCAATGGATCAGTTAGAGCTTTCGGTCCTAAAAGGATGAAAGGGATCAAAACCTACGAAGAAACTGGGGAGCCAGTCTTTATGCCCTCCTCAATGAGTACTCCAGCTTATCTAGGAGTTGGTACTGACCAAAATGAATCGACCTTCTTCTCTGCTCCTCATGGAACTGGAAAATCAAAAAACAAAACTTCCAAAGTCCCTACCAACAAAGAAGAACTGCATTCTAAAATGGTCAAAAACAAAGTTCGACTTTATAACGCTAAATCAACTGGAATTTTGGAACAAGATTCCTCTCACTATAAAAACATAGAACCAGCCATTAAAGGAATGACCAAAAATGGAGTTATTAAACCAGTGGCCAAAATGAGACCTGTTTCAGTTTTAATGGCCTAATTGATAAAAAATAATAATATACCAAATTTAAAAATCTGCCAAACAATATGAAGTTAATAAGCATTTCAGGATTAGACGGCTCAGGCAAAACCACTCAACTTGATCTGATTGAGGAAAAGTTAAAAAAAGAATTTCGAATAGAGCGATTTCATATGATTGACTTCTAAATAGCCAACAAAATTCTCAAGAACCCCCGAAAAAACAAATCTTCCCAAAACCGTCAACCTCAAGCCCAAGCCCAAGCTGGTTTTTTGGCCATCTCATTAAGAAAAATTGCTATACTTATTGATGTTTTCCGGTTTCGCTTTTATTACCTAATAAAAGCCACTGAAAATAAAACGGACTACCTTTTAGTAGACCGCTATTTCTATGACCAGATAATAAATATCAAATATCTTGATAAAAATACCGCTTGGAAGAAATGCTCTTTTTGGCAAAAAGTGATTGAAAGTCAATTAATCCAGCCTTTCTTAAAAATCTATTTAAAAACAAATCCCCAGGAAACCTTGAAAAGAGAGCGGGAAATCGAACAAGGAGAAAAATATTTGTTAGAGAAGAATACTTTATACAATTCTCTTTCTAGAAAATGGAAATTAAAAACAATTGACGGTAACGCTAGTAAACAAGAGGTTCAGCAAAAAATTAATTCACTACTTTAATGTCAAACTTAGTTAAAGCTTCATTTTGGTTATCTTTATCTGAACTAGCCTTCAATATTTCTGGCTATATTATTCATGCCTTGATGGGACGAATACTGGATCCGGCTGGTTATGGCCGTTTTAGTATCATCATTACCTTCACTACGATGATAATTATTTTAATCGGTCGAGGAATTCCAATTTCAACCAGCAAATATTTAAGTGAGGTCACCGGAGACAAAATCAACGGCTATTATGACATTAAAAAATCAGCTTTATTTATTCAAACCTTGCTAGTCACAGTAGTCACCCTAATCTATTTCTTGCTGGCTCCTTTTTTCGCCAAAATATTGAACGATCCCAGTTTAACCATTTTGTTCCAAGTATCCTCCTTGATTATCCCTCCTTTTGCCTTAGCTAGTTTTTACGCTTACTATTTCACCGGAATTCAAGACTTCAAGAAAAAATCATTTTTGAAATTCCTTAGATCAATTCTAAAGATTATCTTCATTGTTGGCTTCGGATATTTCTTTAAAGTCATCGGTGCCATTATCGGACAAGCTTTGGCGCCACTTCTAGTTTACCTAACCGGTTATCTGATTGATCCTTTCACTAAATTTAGACTTAGGAAGAAAAAGGGCTTCCGGAATAACCCTCTTGATTATGTTTTAATGAAAAAACTAGCCGGCTTTGCCGGACCAATTGTACTGTTTATGTTATTTTATGAATTTATGCTTTCGATGAATCTCTATTTCATAAAAGTAATGTTGGGTAGCGATGACCTAACTGGAATCTACAGTGCCGCCTCTACTGTAAGCCGAATCCCCTACTATCTCTTTTTCTTTATGACAATTATTTTATTACCTAAAATTTCCGAATTAATAGCCAGCCAAAATGAAGAAAGAACTAAAAAATTATTAGAAAAAGCTTTCAAATATTTATTCATTTCATTAATTCCAATCACGGTTATCTTATCTCTTTTTTCAGAATCAGCAATTAGATTTTTCTATGGCAGTCAATACACTTCAGCTGGAGCAATAATGAGCATTCTAATTTTTGGATTTGCCTTTTTAACCGTTTTCTATATTATCACCTTTGTTTTGAACGGGGCTGGTAAAAATAGGTTTCCAGTGGCGACCTCCCTATTCGGAGCTTTGCTAAACGGTATTTTAAACTGGATACTAATCCAAAAAATGGGAATAACGGGATCGGCCTTGGCCACCACTATAACGGCTTTTATAATTATGGTCTGGGCTTTGATTTACGCTAATCGAAAAATTGTTCGCTTCATTAATTTTCGGGCAATCTTAAAATATCTATTAGCCAGCCTGTTGATATATCTTTTGGGTGGGCTGTTTTTCGAACAAGGACGTTTCATTTTTATTCTGTGGTCATCAGTCCTACTGGCTATCTATTTAATAATAATGATAACCTTGAGAGAATTGAACAGCCGAGATTGGCAATATTTAACAGATTCCTTTAAAAAATAGTTTCCCATTGTTTTAGTTTTGGGCTATACTATACATATCACTTTAAAGTTTTATTAAAAACAAATGAAAAAAAATACAAACTTTTTGCTTTTTTTGATTATTCTGACTGGAATAGGAGTCTTTTTTGTAATGAAACCTTTTCTGCTATCAATTTTCTTGGCATTTATTTTGGCTACCTTGTTCAGCAAGACTAACAAAAGACTGACCAGAAAATTGAAAGGCCACAAGGCTTGGTCTTCTTTCTTAATGTGTTTATG
>DAOWHU010000015.1 GCA_030641245.1 bacterium | reverse complement strand
TGATATCAAAGCCGAAGAGAATATCAGAATAGCTGATAAACTAATGTTTTTCACCTTAAGACTTTTCAGGTAGAAAATCGCTGATAAGGATGAAAAAAATGAGAAAAATAAAACTATTCCGAAAAGAGGCATCTGAAAAATTGAAAATAATTGATCGGATAATCCAAGAAAGAAAATCAGAGGCAGTGTTAGGAGGGATTGAAATAAGAAAGTTAGAACTGCACTAGTTCTGGCGCTGAAGGGTTTTGCGGAAGTTAACAGGTGTTGTTGGGTTAATTCGGCGAAAGCAATGGCAAAAATGGAGAACAAAGAAAAGGTGAACCAAGTCATTTTTTAATTTATTATTATTTAATCTCGATTGATCGAATTCATAGTATCAATTAAAATTAATGGAGTAAAGGATCCTATTTCTTAAAGATTCAAAGTTTGGTATAATTACCCAAACGATAAAAATTTATTATTAAGGAACTACTTCCAAATTCCAACTTTCGCTTAAAATTTATAACTTTAATTCGAAAAGCGAGTTTAGAAGCAGCCCCATGAAACAAAATGCTTGTAGACGATATAAAGATTGAGGTTTTTTCGGGAAAAGGGGGAGCGGGGAGAGTGCTTTTCAATAAGAATAAGTTAAGTAGAGGGCCGACTGGTGGTGATGGTGGCAACGGTGGAGCGACCTATCTTCAGGGAATTTCCAACATTGGGGCTTTGTCTCAATTTCGGGGAAAACGAATTTATCACGCTGAAAACGGACAAATTGGCGGGGAGCAAAGAAAGGACGGGATGAATGGTGAAGATCTTTACTTAGATGTTCCAGTGGGAACGGTTGTTCATATTTTGTCTGCTGGAGAGAAAAAGGAAATCACTAAAATTGGCGAAAAATTACTTTTAGCCAAAGGAGGATTAGGCGGAAGAGGAAATTTCTATTTTCGATCATCTTCTAATACTACTCCGCGAGAGTGTGAGCCAGGTCAGGAAGGGACTAGGTCAGAATTACGATTGGAATTGAAATTGATTGCAGACGTAGGTTTGATTGGTTTACCAAATGTGGGGAAGTCGACTCTGTTGAACACTATGACTAATGCTAAGAGTCGGGTGGCTAATTATGCTTTTACAACTTTGGAGCCAAGTTTAGGAGTTTATTATGAGTTGATTTTAGCCGATATTCCGGGATTGATCGAGGGTGCTTCGAGTGGAAAAGGGTTGGGGATAAAATTTTTGCAACATGTGGAACGAACTAATACTTTTTTTCATCTAGTTTCTGCTCAATCGGAAAATCCGGTAGAGGATTACAAGGTGATTCGAAAGGAGCTAGAAGAATATAATCCGAAACTTTTGAAAAGGAAAGAGTATGTTTTTTTGAGTCAGGCTGATTTGGTGGACGAGAAGAAGGTGAAGCGAGGGGTAGAGCAATTAGAGAAATCGGGATTGAAAGTCGAGACGTTGTCGATTAAGGATGAGAAGAGCATTGGAAGGGTGGAGAATGTTTTGAGGGAAATAATAGCGGTTAAACGAGTTTAACCTTAAATTATTTCAAAATCCAAAGTACTCCAAATTACTCAAATAAAATCAAAATGTCAAATGCTTAAATTTATCTTCTGAAGAGGCGTGAATCCAAATTTTGTCATTTTGGTTTTGTAATTTGATCTTGATTTGAAACAATTTGGAATGGTTTGAGCTTTGTTATTTATTTCGAATATCTTTTTAAGTCTCATCAATAAAGGTGTTTTGATGTTGATTGATTTAAAATAATATAAAATAATGGAGGATCGGAAAAAGAAGATTCTACTGACGATTTTGGTGCTGGCAGCAATTGGCTCTGGATTGCTTTGGGGTTGGAGAAAGAATTTGGAAATAAAACAAAAGGAAAAAGAAGAAGCCCAGGTAATTCAGGAGAAATTAGCCAATAAAAAAGCCCTGGAAGAATCCTTGCAGAAAGCGGTGGCCAGTATTAGTAAAAATACTGAGCTGGCGATTGACGAAATTATTCCTCCTCCTCCGCCTTCAATGAATAGGATGAAAATTCAGGGTTGTGTGGTGGATGGTTTTTTGAATGGACAAACCGATGATGCTAAAAGTGCCATCGATTTAATTAACCGATCTGGTTGCTATTATTTACATCGTTCTATCGAGACTTGGTTGGAAGCGCCAGATTTTGAGGAGATTGAAGATAATATTAAAAAAATAACCAAGGAGGACGTGGTCTATGGAATGTTTATTGCGGAAGCGATTGATACTAAGGCCGAATATTTCTCAAAAACCAAGGAGAGAGAATTGGATTTTAGTAAAATGTGTAAATCGGATAGCAAGAATTTTTGGGGAGAGCACACCTGTATTCCGTCTTTGAAGAGGAGCGAATACCAAAACTATGTTTTTGATATGGCCACTCGGGCGATTGACTTGGGCGTCCAAAGTTTTATGTTTGGACAAATTCACTATCAGGATGAAGTTTCACAGTTTTATGCAGAGGATTTAATTGAGAAGATTAGAGATTATGCGGAATTTCGAGGAGTGGAAATTGTAATTGGGGCTCAGACTAACGACATTGATGATAAAAAATATTTGAGAGCCTTTGACTTTATCGAGGGGGGCGTGGGAATTGATAGTGACGGAAAAGTTGAAGAAGGCCCTTGCTTTTCTCGATGGTGGAAGAAAAAAGGAGATTGGTGTTGGGCTTTGTTGTGGCATGATGATTTTCGAGAGAGAGCTAATAATGTTTTGGTACATTTGGATTGGGGAGGGGTTATTGGAGATGATATGAGTATTTTTGCTAAGATGAGCCAGGAAAAAAGAGCCGAGACTCTCAAGTATTTGGATGGCTATTTTGCCTCAAGAGACGTTGGTTTTTTGATGCCGATGTTGGCGGTTTTGCCAAAGGAAAACGAAGGTTGTCATGGAAATTCGAGAAAATTTTATTCGGCTGATAATGAGTATTCTTGTAAGGATGAGGATGTGATTAATCGCTTACTAGAGAATTAGCCTGGAAATTTTCAGCTTTGGTATATCAAAAAATTACATGATTAAAGCCCTCGCAGTATTTATTGCCAGGGCTTTGATAGTTGGGGGAATTACTAAGGCTTTGGCCATTGTTTAGCACCTTGATGGTTTGGTCCATACCAGAAAGTAATTTTGCCGGTGTCATTAGGAACGATATTCCAGCGAAATCTATTTTGTGTAAAGTCGGCAATTCGAGTTTTGGGGCCGAAATTTCCGTCGATTTCAGTAGCATCAAAATCTAAGGTGGCTTGAAGCATCTTGACTCCATTTGTTGGAAAACTTCCGGATTCAAAGGATTCTTTTTCCATAAAACCTCTTAGAGTCAAAACTCGAGCCAGGAAATCAGGGGCTGCCCCACTGGATTCTTTGTCTAAGTATTGTGGGAATAAAGGGACAAATTTTTTAGCCATAATGGCCTCCTTTTCTAAAGTAAAATTAATGGTTTCAAAAGTTTCTGAAATCAGTTTCTAAACAGCTTAAAGTTCAATTTTAACAAAAAGTCCCAGATTAGTCAATATTAACAATAAATTAATATAAAAAGATATTTTTTCGTCTTGCGTCGCTTGCCAAGGCGGGAAATATCTTTTGTGCTATAATAAAAATATCAAAATAGTCTTGTAAAAAATAAAATTAAATATGGAGATATTTAAAATTGTCTTTAATACTTGGCAGTTTAATTTAGGGATGTTTTTATTTTTTGGGGTAATATCTAACCAATACTTTAAGTTAGCCGTTAAAAATACGTCCAAAGAAAATATTTCAACTATCATTATGCAAATTGTTGCTGGGGCAAGTATCTTGATTTTTGTGCCTTTTTTTGCTTTTAAATTTCCTAGCGATCCTAAAATTTATCTTTTACTTTTGTTGGGTTCTATTTTTTATGCTTTTGGTGATCGAACTCAAGTGACAGTTAGGAAAAATCTTGAAGTTTCAGTTTATTCGATTTTAGGGCAGATGGTAAAAGTTTTTTTAGTTTTGTATGGAATTTTGGTTTTTAAAGAAGAAATTATAGCGACTAAACTAATTGGAGGAGGGCTAATTTTGTTGGGGAATATTTTGATATTTTATCAAAAAGGTAAATTAAAACTTAATCGTTACGCGTTACTGTCTTTCGCAACTTCATTTTTTTGTGCTACTGGAATGATTATCGATGTGAGTATTTCTAAAAATTTTAATTTTCCTTTTTATATAATGTTAACTTTTATTGTTCCTGGATTTTTTATTTATTTAGTTCGAAGATTTTCTTTTTCAGAGCTTAAAACGGAATTTAATTCTAGTCGAAAAAAATATTATTTAATTACCGGGGTATCTTGGGGGTTTCTGGCTTTTTTTGTAATTCGAGCTCTGCAATTAGCCGATGTGGCTTTTGTGGCTCCGTTAACGGCTGTGATTGTCTTATTAAACGTGATGGTTGCTTCAATTTTTCATAAAGAGAAAAAGGATCTGTTCAAAAAGATTATAGCTGCTTTGATTATTATTGGGGGAGCCTTTCTGATAGTTGCATAAGAGAGCTCGATAAAAAATATTTAAAGTAAAAATTTATGAAGTATTTTTCAGTGGGAGTTATTATTGTGATGTTTTTGGTGGCCGGTTTTGTGTCACAACAGTATACCGAGTTTTTTGGGTATTTTTTGGGAGAGCATCGATTAGTGGGAATGGGAGCTTATGTCTTAGTGGTTATTTTAGCAATAGTGGCGGCCCCTTTGACTAGCATTCCGTTTATTCCAATTATGGTTACAGTTTGGGGCGTTTTCTGGACGGTGGTATTGAGTATTGGGGGGTGGTTTGCAGGCTCGATGTTGGCCTTTTGGATCGCTAGAAAATTTGGGGCGCCAATGGTTAGGAAGTTAGTTTCGCTTGAGGGTCAAAAAAATCTTTTGAAAAATATTCCAGAAAGTAAATTGTTTTGGTATTTAATTTTTTTAAGAATGACAGTTCCGGTTGATATTTTAAGTTATGCTCTGGGACTTTTTACAAATATCAGTGGGCGATTATTTGCGATTACAACTTTTATTGGGGTAATTCCAGTGATAATTTTATTAGCTAAATTGGGGACTTTTCCGATTGAATATCAGGTGATTTCAGTGGTTTCGGTGGTGGCTTTGTTGGCGATTGGCTGGCATACTGTGAAAAAAAATAAAAAACCCTCTAGAGGTAGGCGCTAAAGCAAGGTAAGGACTCAAAAGGAAAAATGGCTATTGCTCGCAATCCAGAGGCGGTGAAGTGGCTATCCGAAGTGAAGATAGATCATCCAGGGGTTATTCCGAGGTTTCTTCCTGGGTCGGTAAAAAAGAAGACTTGGCGGCCTATCAAAGGTATTCTCGCTAGGTCAAATTTTTTGAAGAAAGAACAGGCGCAGAAAAGAACAGAAAGAGAGATAATAATTAAAGAGGCTTGCTAAGCTTAAAGAGCCTCTTTTTTTAATGGGCAGAATGGGTTGAAAAGTTTTTAGATCAAAAAACGAAAATTTAGAGGCTTGACAAAATATTTCTTTTGCAATATAATTATGCAACTTGGGGGAGGATATTATGGTTCTAACTGTGCGTCGCTTTTTCGCGAAAAGCACCTCCCACGTAAAGTTGGATCATGCGTGGAGCCTCCCTCAAGTCTTTTCAAAAGGGTCACTGTTCTAAACTTCAGACCCTTTTTTCTTTTTGTAAATTTTTGGAAAGTTTCTAGGGGTTCTGGAAAGGATTTGTTTTTTAATTTATACTTACTATACTGGGACCGTTTCCAAATTCCAATTTTCGTTTAAATTTATAAATTTAATTCGAAAAGCGAGTTTGGAAGCAGTTTCTTGAGGTAAGTTTTGTGAAGTTAAAATGACAAAAAAAGTTAAAGCATTAGTATTGTTTTCGGGGGGCTTGGATTCGCTTTTGGCGGTGAAGCTTTTGGAAAAACAAGGGATTGAAGTGGCTGGAATGTCTTTTTCGAGTAATTTTTTTGGAGCGGAAAAAGCGCAGAAAATTGCCAAGGCCAATAGAGTCAAGCTTTTTGTCAAAGATTTCAGCCAGGATATTTTGGGATTAGCGAAAAATCCTCCTCACGGTTTAGGGAAAAATATGAATCCTTGCATTGATTGTCACGCTACTATGTTTAAACGAGCTCGAGAATTTGCCGATAAAAATGGGTATGATTTTTTGGCGAGTGGTGAAGTGTTGGGACAACGACCATTTTCGCAGAATAAAAGGGCGTTAGAGGAGGTAGCAAAGACAGCCGGAGAAGAATTATTGCGACCGCTTTCAGCCAAGCTATTGCCAGAGACGGAAATGGAAAGACAAGGATTAGTAGACCGAAAACAACTTTTAGATTTGCAGGGAAGGCAGAGAACTCGGCAATTAGGATTAGTTGAGGAGCTGGGAATAAAAAAATTCGAAGCTCCCGCTGGAGGATGTCTTTTGACTGATCCAGGCTTCGGAAACCGGTTCCAGCAGGCGCTTAATGAGTTTTCTGGAATAAGCGGAAGAGACGTGGAACTGTTAAAACATGGAAGAATCTATTGGTTAAAATATGGGAAAGAGCAAAACCCAGTTTTAGTGGTGATTGGAAGAAATCAAGAAGACAATGAAAAGTTAGAAGAGTTAGTCTTGCGGAAAGATTTTTTGTTAAAACCAATAAAGGTTGCTGGGCCGAGTATTTTAATTCGATCTTTCAAGGGGGCGTTGAGTTTTAAGGAGAAAACGCTTGAAATTAAAGTGCCGAAAGAAAAACCAGAAGAACTGGATGGCAGAATTTTTGATAATGGAGAGGAGATATTAGAAGAAGTAGCAAGGCTGGGTGGATGGTATATTGTTAAGGTGAGAGGAAGGGGTGTCGAGTTTAGTGTTCTCGGAAAAAAGATGCTTGAAATATTTAATAACCAATAAACAATAACTATTCGATGACTGAATAATCAATGAAGGTACAAATTGGACGGAGGATGTGGGATTTAGTTGACTTAGCGAAAAAAATAGAGGATAATCTATTTTTGTAGAAAGAATAAACAGTTAATTTAATTTACAAGGGAGGGTGGATTATGATTAGAATCGGGAATGAAGACAAGATTTTGAAAATCGTGTGTAACAGTTCTTTCTGTATTAATCATAATGAACATTATTAAAAGCCGGGACTTGAACATAAGTTACGGCTTTTAAAAATGGAAAAAAGTTTAGTTGGCTTTTTCTTGTTCTTCGCTCCAAAGCTCGACCATTTTTCCTAGCAAAGCTGAATCTGCTTCTCTAAAAGAAGGGATGTTGATTTCGTTGTCTTTGTTCTCTATGGTGGATAGAATTTCGCAAAGTTTCCATCTTTTGAATTCTTCTTTCACAAAAGAATCTTGATATATTTTTTCAACAAAATCATGTCCCGAAATATTTTGTTGAACTTCTAATAATTTTTTTCGGGCGTATTCCGAATTTATTTTGTTAATTCTTCCACCCATAGCCCCGCTATCACTTTTTTCGAACTGAGCTCTATTGAGATTTTCCTGTTTTCTAAATGTTCCAGCTTCGGTTCCTCTCATAATTTTATTTTAATTTTTAAAGCCCTTCCTAGCGTTTTTAGTTTAGGTTTTTAAAACGTGATTGTCAAAGTTTTTTCTGAAAGTCCGACTTCCAGGAGTACTTCGGAATTATTTTGAACAGGTTAATTTTGTTGACTTTTGGGCTTGAGTAGAGTATAATTAGGAAACTGAGGCAATTGAAAGTCATTAGAAATTCGGGTCTTAGTGAAATCTTTATACTCGTTCAGGTGGATTCGTCTCCCTGAATCCGAGATAGAGAGAAGAATTTTGTTCTTCGGAATATAATTCTTCACAACCTTGCTAATTCCCGGATTTCTGATGAGTTTATGAGAGAGGCTGTTTGTGAGCAGTCTTTTTTTGTTGATTTTTTGAAGGATTGATGTAAGATTGAGACAAGCTCAATTTTGAATTTCCAATTTTGAATTTCGATTCAATGTTTTAGTTTCTTAATGTTTCAATAAACGCAAGCGAAGCTTGCGTAATTGAGAAATTAAATCATCGGGGAATTGTTTAAAAATTAGAAATTAGAAATTAGAAATTGAATCAAAATTTATAATGCCCTTTGGGTGCAAAATTCAAAATTTTAAATTAAACTATTATGTTACGATCTCATACTTGTGGCGAATTAAGCAAAAAACAAATTGGTGAAAAAGTTGAATTAGCGGGCTGGGTTTACAGTCGGCGGGATCATGGTGGAATTATTTTTATTGATTTAAGAGATCGCTATGGGGTTACTCAGGTAAAGTTTAATCTAGAGGTTGGTAAAAAGGCCTTAGAAAAAGCTGAGAAGTTGAGAAGCGAATGGGTAATTCAGGTTAAAGGGAAAGTAATTGCGCGACCGGAAAAAATGGTTAACAAGAAACTAGCCACTGGAGAAATTGAAATTGAAGCAACTGAGTTGACTATTTTGAATGAATCTAAAACCCCTCCGTTTGTGTTGGATGATGAAAAAAATGAAGAAGCCAATGAGAATATTCGGTTGAAATATCGGTATGTGGATTTGCGACGACCAAAAATGCAAGAAATGTTGCGAGTGCGAGATGAAATGATTCGAGATATTCGGCAGTATTTTTATGACCGAGATTTTCGAGAAGTTCAGACTCCGATTTTAACTAGTTCCAGTCCGGAGGGCGCCCGAGATTTTTTGGTACCTTCTCGAGCTTATCCAGGAAAATTTTATGCTTTACCACAAGCTCCTCAACAGTTTAAACAATTGTTGATGATAGGAGGAGTGGACAAGTATTTTCAAATAGCCCCTTGTTTTCGAGATGAGGATTCGCGAATGGATCGGCATTATGGAGAGTTTTATCAATTGGATATGGAGATGAGTTTTATTGACCAAGAAGATATTTTCCAAATTATGGAGCCGTTAATGGTGGAGCTAACGAAAAAATATAGTTCTAAAAAAGTTTTAGCGACTCCCTTTCCGCGAATTCCTTGGAAAGAGGCCATGAACAAATATGGGTCTGATAAACCAGACTTGCGGTTTGATATGGAAATGGTTTCGATTAGCGATTTAGTTAAAGGTTGTGAATTTAAAATTTTTGCAGAGATGGCCGAAAAAGAAAGACACGCTGTTCAGGCCTTGAAAGTCGATGGAGGCGGTAAAAAATTTAGCCGAAAAGATATTGATGAGTTAACCCAAGTAGCAATGGATGCTGGGGCTAAAGGCTTGGCCTATGTTGTTGTTAAAAAAGATGGGTCGTTGCAATCACCGATTGTGAAATTTTTGGGGGAGGAATTGGCTAAAAGAATTATGACAGAAGTTGAAGCGAAGAAAGGAGATATCGTATTTTTTGGGGCTGATAAATGGCGAGAAGCTTGTGAGGCTTTAGGAGCAGTTCGAAATGAATGCGGAAAAAGATTGGGATTGAAGGATCCTAAGAAAGCAAGTTGGTTATGGATAACAGATTTTCCGATGTATGATATGTCGGAGATTGAGGAAGGACGAATTGATTTTGGACATAATCCTTTTTCGATGCCTCAGGGTGGAATGAAAGCCTTGAAAGAAAAAAAGCCTTTGGAGGTTTTGGCTTATCAATTTGATTTGGTTTGCAATGGTTTTGAATTAACCAGTGGAGCGATTCGAAATCATGATCCGGAAATTATGCATAAAGCTTTCGAAATTGCTGGTTATGACAAAAAAGAGGTTGAAGAAAAATTTGGTCATATATTGGAAGCTTTCAAATATGGAGCGCCTCCTCACGGTGGAAATGCACCAGGAATTGATCGGTTGATGATGGTGATTAATGATTGGACTTCAATTCGAGATATCTATGCTTTTCCAAAAGATGGTAGCGGGCGAGATGTGATGATGGATGCACCAGGGAAAGTTGAGAAAAAGCAGTTGGATGATTTGGGTTTGGTATTAAAAGAAAAATAATTTTTTTAAAATAGACGATACTGTAACAAAAGGTACAACAAGCTTGATTTTAAAAATCCCCTTTGGGGGATTTTTTTATAAACAAACAAGTCAAGTCAGAGTAAAATCTGGACTAGGATTATACTTTTTATCTTACATTTTAGATCTATACTTCAGCTTATAGACGTAAGGAATTATTTATTATCTAGTTTATTTGGCTGTTTGGTTTTTTAAACGTTTGTAAGAGCGTTGGTCATTGGTTTGTTCTTTGTTTGAAAATTCTTTTTCGATATCAATGTTTAGGGCTATTCCGACAGCGAAAGTCATATTAATAACATCGGTTATTTCTTCTCCAACTTTATATTTTATATTTTGATCAGTGTTAACATTCATTCCTGATATTTTTCGGCAGGCTTTAGCCAGTTCACCGACTTCTTCCATAAGCAAAACCAAGCGTTCGTGTAAAGATTCGTCTTTGAATCCACGCTTATCAATTTTTGCGGCGACATATTTTTGAAGGTGTTTTATTGTGTTTGGTTTTAATTTGTTATCATTCATATTTTTAGATTAATTTATTGTTGTTTATATTTTGCGTCTATGCTTCAACGCATAGACGTAAAAATTTATTGTTTGTTTTA
The DNA here is from genome assembly GCA_030641245.1 of bacterium. Lineage (GTDB taxonomy): Bacteria > Patescibacteriota > Minisyncoccia > Moranbacterales > DUUL01 > UBA2773. Next base: position 1,418 of record DAOWHU010000015.1, on the reverse strand, counting down.
GTTTTTGGTCTTTATTTCGTTAGTATCTCCAGCAGTTGGAGTCGATGCTGGTGGTGTTGCCAGAAAATTGGTTGGCTTTGGCGGGATAGGGCTGAAGGGCTTTGGTGAAGTAGGGTTCGGAAATCTTAGAGTGGAGGGCGCAGCGGATTCCGAAATCTTGGTTGTCATTTAGAATGTTGTTTTCGATTTTGACGATGGAATTTTCGAAATCGGATTGAAGGTTAATCCCGCTAGAGCCATTATTTTCGATTAGACAATTTTGAATAGTGAGATTGATGTTGCCAAGCTCGGTTTCAATTCCGCCTTCGCCGTTGTTAGAAATCTGACTGTCTAGAATGGTGGAATTCATATTGATGTGAAGGTCAACGCCTTCCTCGCCGTTATTAATGGCTTGGCTATTTTTCATAATGAAAGTTCCTTTTTGGAGGTAAAGACCTTGGCGGTAGTTGCTGGAAATTTCAGAATTGATTAATTCCAATTTATACTGATCGTTGGTTTCGGGGTGTTTTTGATTGTAAATTCCGTACCAGCTAGCATTTTCAATTTTACAATTTTTGATTTGGATTGATTGAGCTTCGCTAGGAATATAGATGGTGTAGCGACCACCTTGGATGATTAGGCCACGAATTATATTGTGGCCGTTTAGGGTTAAAGTTTTTTCGTCTAAAGAGTGGTTGGTTATGAAAGTGTCGGAGTGGTGAGCGTAAAGATTGATGTTTTGGGGAATTTCTAAAACGCCTTGATATTGGCCGGGGTAGAGGTAAATGTTTTTAACGGCGGGGTTGTTTTGGGTGAATTCCAAGGCCTGTGGAAGGGTTTTAAAGGGTTGCAAGGGAGAGCCGTTTTCATTTTCGGTCAGGGAGTTTTTGTTTACGAAAATGTCAGTGGTAATTTGAAATTTTGATAAATTGTTTTCCAGACTAGTTTGAATATTTTTTTGAACAGTTATTTGCCTGATAGAAAAAACGGCGATTAAAGTTATTGACCCGAAAAGCAATAAGTTGAATTTACCGATTTTTTCTTCGGGTTTAACTCTGATAAATTTTTGGAAAGGCTTTTTTTGTTTTAGTAAAAAATTTTTGATAATTTGGGGCATAGTTTAAATTATAGGTAACGATTTTATGTTAACAGTTGAGATAGCAATTAACAATAAATAATTAACAATTAGCCCCAGTTAGATAAATCGTGATCTAACGGGGTAAACAATAAATAGAGAAAGCCGATCGAGAGGTCGATTTTTACTTCACAAAAAGACTTGACACTTTTCCTAGAAAGAAGGTAGAATATAATCAACACAAGAAAATAAAAAATAAATTAAAAATTAAAGTATTTAAATGTTTATAAGAAAACAGGTTTTGATAATCCTAGCTTTAGTGCTTTTTGGGGTGGCTGTTATTTTTGCAATTTTAAATTTTAAG
>DAOWHU010000068.1 GCA_030641245.1 bacterium | reverse complement strand
TTAATGGAAGCAGGGCAAGACTATAAAGAAATAGATTTTATTTTTTTAACTCATTTTCATGCTGACCATATAGCTGAGGTAAATTCTATAATAGGAGCATTAAACTGGACTCCTAATTTCGACAGAAAAAAAGAATTATTTTTAATTGGTCCTGTTGGATTAAAGGAAAGGTGTGATAATGGAATTTTTAAAACTGGAACTGAGCCAAATACTTTCGAGGTTAAAATAAAGGAGATCAAAGAAGAATTAAGTTTTGATGATTTTGAAGTAGAAACAATCAAAACCGTCCATAGCCTAGAAAGTGTTGCTTATAAATTTTCAGAAGAAAACAAAAATATCGTTATAACGGGTGATTGTGGATACGATAGGCTTTTAATAAAGTTTGCTAATGAAACAGATCTATTGCTAATTGAATGTACTCTCCCTAACGAAATTGAATCTCATAGACATCTTTCTTCAAGGCAGTGTGGAGAAATTGCCAAGGAATCAAAAGCAAAAAAAGTAGTGTTAACTCATTTGTCTTCATCTTATTTGCCTGAAAAAGTCATTTTGCCTGAAGTGAGAGAAGTATTTCCCGGGGCTATCTTAGGAGAAGATTTAATGAAATTTGATATTTAAAAAAGTTCCAAAGCTGTCCCACGCTCCCCGCACGCTGGAAATGTCCCTATTTAAGAGACGTTTTTTGATAGAAGTTTGCTACTTTGGAACTTTGAGGTATTATTAAGTTAAATAATTAACAAAATAATATCTCATCAATATGAATATTAAAAAAATAGTCAATTTTATTTTTGAAATTAATCAACTCAAACGACAGAGACATATGGGTCCTCAATTTGCAGGAGTTAAAAATCCAGATACAGTCGCAGAACACGCCTTGAGAGCATCTCAAATAGGATATATTTTAGCAGTAATGGAAGAAGCTAACCCAGAGAAAGTTGTTTCTATGCTTATTATTCATGATAATGGAGAGACAAGAGTTGGAGATCAAACTAAGGTTGGGGCAAGATATTTTTCTAATAAAAAATCAGAACAGGATGCTTTTTTTGAACAATCTGATAATTTGGGAGATAAAATAGCAAAAAAGTGGAAAGAGCTGTTTTTAGAATATGAAGATAGAACAAGTATGGAGGGAATAATAGCAAAAGATGCGGATTGGCTTGAACAAGCATTCCAAGCAAAAGAATATGTTGAGTTAGGCTATCAAGGAATGCAAAATTGGATAGATAATGTAGAAAAAGCATTAGAAACTGAATCAGCTAAGAAGATACTAGAAGAAATGAAGAATTCTAGTTTTACTGATTGGTGGCAAGGAATTAAAAAAATGACATATAAAAAAATAGTGAAATAATAGGAGCTAATATTTTAATAATAAAGTTCCAAAGTTGTCCCCTTTCGTTTTCACAACAGGGCCGGCCACGTCGTTCACGAACGACGTGGCAGGCATGAAATTACACCCCTATTCAGGGGGTGTTTTTTGATAAGAATTTGCAAAAATATTTAAAGCGTGTTACTATCATCAGTCCTGACAGTTCCTTGAAACGGATTTGAAAATTTTTATTTTAAGGACTTTTTTAAACGGCAAATTACTTGCCATAAAGGAAGGAAGGAGTTCAACAATGAAAAACAATACGTGTTTAAGATTGAGTTTATTAATTCTGATTTTTCTTTTCTTTTCAGTTGCGGGGTGTTTAACAAACCATTTCACTGGAGAAGGTGATCACCAGAAGACCTTGGCACAGATAGGAGAAGTTCCAGAAAATGTGCCTTTGCAGAAGGAATTTAAAACTCCCCTTAAAGTTTGTAAAAAATCCATTCGGCGGGTTTTGCAGGAAGATGGGGCAGGAATTGCTTCAATTAGCAATGAATTCATTAAAACCGAGAAAACTCTTTTGCGGAGTGCCGGTTTCGGAGAAGCAGTTTTAGGGGGTGGACAGGTTTTTTACGTTTTTGAGATTTCGCTTTGCGAAACTTCGCAGGGAACCATGGTAGAACCAGTTGCTATAATTTATCAAAAAGGTTCTATCACCAAAGAAGAGGTGGTAAAATGGCCGAAGGTCTCAAACGGCTTGAGGCATGAATTTTTTCAGGATCTTTCCCAGGTGATTAATTGATGACAGTCGTCAATTTTTCCCAATATATTAAATCTCCTAGAAGTAAGTTGCGAGACACTTCTGGGAGATTTTTTATTTATAAAACTTCCAAGGCTGTTCTCTGTTGTTTCCACAACAGGGCAGGTACACTCCTCGCCTTCATTCGCTGAAGCGAGCTACGGTGAGGCAAAGACCGCTTTGGATATGTTGAGACTTAACACTCCTATTCGGGGGGGGGGTGT
>DAOWHU010000087.1 GCA_030641245.1 bacterium | reverse complement strand
CTTTCTCCATGAGCTTCGTATTTTTTACGAAGCTCTACAGATGGTTGAGTTTTATTGTAAAGCACGGTATCAATTCGAGGTTTTTCAAAAAAAGAATTTATTGAACTCACATAATCCTGCAATTTGAAATTTTCAGTATGTCCTTTTTTATTGACTAAATTACAGATGTAAACAACTCGAGCCTGGCTCTTGAAAATAGCCTCGGGAATTCCGTTGACAATCAAATTGGGAATAATACTGCAATAATGGTTTCCTGGACCGATAATGATTAAATCGGCTTCTTTAATCCTTTTGAGAACTTCTGGGTTAGGCTGGACTCCTGGTTCAAGACAAATTTTTTTAACTCCGTTTTTTTGAAGCTGAAAATTGTGGTTAATTTCGTTTTGACCTTTTAGAATTTGTCCGTTTTTTAGCTCAATGCAAAGATTAGTATTGTCATTAGTAACCGGGAGAACTCGCCCTTTAATGTTGAGTACTTTCTCAACTGTTTTAAGTCCTTCGGAAAAGTCACCGGTTATTTTTTCGGAAGCAGAGAGAAAAAGATTTCCCAGGCTGTGCCCTTTCAATTGACCAGATTCAAAGCGATAACCAAATAAATTCCTCAGAGCTTGAGATTCTTCGCTGAGAGCAACTAGGCATTGTCTTACGTCTCCTGGTGGTAATACGCCCAGTTCGTCTCTAAGCCGACCGGTTGAACCACCGTCGTCGGCCATAGAGACAATAGCAGTAAGATCAAGCTTCTCATATTTTTTTAGTCCAGACAAAACCGTGTAACTGCCTGTCCCCCCTCCGATAGTAACAATTTTATTTTTTTTCATATAAATTGAGACAGTCCCGCTGTAAATTAGTTATTTTCCCTAATCTGTTTTACGACTTCTTCTAAAGCAGCGTTTAATTGAGGATCCCAATTATTTTTGATATCAGAGTCTTTGAGTTCCACTTCTATGTCAACCTCTAGCCCAGTTTCATTAATAGACTGTCCAGATGGAGTTAGCCATTTAGCGATAGTAACTTTCAGACTGGAACCGTCCGAAAAATTTTCTAATTGTTGAACAGAACCTTTTCCGAAACTTTTCTTTCCAAGAAGTTTACTGCCATTAATATCCCTTAGTGCGCCAGCTAAAATTTCCGAAGCACTAGCACTACCTTCGTTAACCAAAACTACAGTCGGAATTTCCGAAAAAACATTTCCTCCTATTGATTTGAAATTATCAACCGTGCCATTTCGATGTCGCTCTTGAACTACCACGCTTCCCCGAGAAACAAAACGAGAGGCGATTTCAACTGAGACATTTAAAAATCCGCCTGGATTATTTCTCAAATCCAACACAATTCCTTTGTTATTGTCGGCAATGACTTTAGTAATTTCAGTATTAAATTCATCGGCGGCATCTTCGGTAAAACTAGCAATTTGAATATAAGCAATGTTGCCCCACTTCTGTTCATATCTCACACTTTGAAGATCTATCGTGGCTCGGATGATTTTTATTTCTCTGGTTTCAGCGACCTCAGCACTAATTACGGTTAGGGAAATTTCGGTTCCTTTGGGTCCTCTAATTTTTTTGACCGCTTCGTCAATGGTAATATCAGAAGTTATATCTTCGTTAATTTTGATAATTTTATCACCTGCTTTTAGCCCTGCTTTTTCAGCTGGCATCCCGTTAATTGGAGCAATGACTGTTAAAATATTATCTCTCATCCCAAGCTCTGCTCCGATGCCTTCGAAACTTCCTTCCATTCCAGTGGCAAATTCTTTAGCTTCCGATGGATCCATATAACTAGTGTAAGGATCGCCGATGGCTTTTACCATTCCATCCACGGCTCCGTAAACCATATCTTGAGCATTCAAATCTCCATTGTTAATATGTTGTTTATTGATCTTGCTCCAAACTTTCCAAAAAATATCAAAGTCGACTTTGTCAGGTTTGTTTTTTCTGGTATTTTTTAGCAAGTCACTAGGATTTGAAAGTTCTTCAACAAAACTGGTCAAAGCCTCGATCGGACTGCCTTCTGGCGTAACCTGTTTTTTTCCCCAAGCCAAACCAATATAAAAGAATGAAATTCCAATTAAAATCAACCAAAAAAAGCCGTATTGTCTTCGACAAACGTCTCTGCAAATTTTTATGATTTTTTGCTTGTTAAACCCTCCTCTTGAGACTCTTCTTCTCATATTAATAATGGTTAGGTGTTTCTTAGTAATAAGGCAATTTCCAGCCTAAGGTTCTATGCTTCCAGAAAAATTTAATGGCGCTTTGAATATGAATTCGAGCATATTTGTTAAAAAATATAGCTTTCAAAATTCCTTTGTTGGCACTTTGTTTGCCGTGATAATGGTAAACTCTAACCAACGGGTTATGAATTACTTTTAGGCCATTTTCCCAGGATCGCCAACACCAATCAACATCTTCAAAATACATAAAGAATCGTCTATCCATAGGACCAATTTTTTTAGCGGTAGTTGCTCTGAACATTAAAGCCGAACCCATCAACCAGTCAACTTCAAAAGGTTGATTTTTTTTGACATTTTTCATCAAAAATCTTTCCAGTTCTTTTTTTGCGAAGCCCATTTTTTTCAAGAAAGTTCGCCGGTAAATTACGGTAGTTACTCGATAAAATTTAAAAAATGAAGGCTGAACAGAATTATCAAAGTTGATAAGCTTAGGCCCAATTATTCCAATTTCTGGATCTTCCTTGAGATACTTCAAAAGTTTTTGGGTCACATCATCTTTGATAATAATATCGGCGTTAACTAAAAAATAGAATTCTCCTCGAGCAACTTTCAATAGCTGATTAACTAAAACTCCAAAACCGACATTTTTTTCATTTGACAAGAATTTTATCTTGGGAAATTTCTCTCGCATTAAGTCTTTGATTTCTTCAGTGGTCTCACTATCGGAAACGATGATTTCGTATTTTAAATCTTTGAGATTTTTTTGGAATGATTTAATGCAAAGCTTCAGCAGTGAAGCGTTTTTGTAGGAAGTGATCAAGATTGATAAAATTGGCTTGGTCATTTATTTAAATTAAAGATTGACTAGGATTTTGATTTCAGACAAGATTGCCGAACAGATTTTATTTATCCTCGTTTTCCTTGTCGTCCTTCTTTTCGTCCTTCTCGTCTTTTGAGTCTTCTTCGACTGGCAGTTGGGGTTTAAAATATTGTTTCACCGGTTCAATATCGCTTTGGCTGGGAAGATTGAAAATATTTTGAACGACATTGTGGATGGCAGTGTAATTATCTTGACCAGCCCTAGGAGTTAAAATATAGCCAACCTCTTCCGGCACATCTTGCGGAACAATTAGCAATCCTTCTGGAGAATTTTCCAGCACTCTTTGGTAAATGATAGCGTCTTGAATTCCAATGTATTTTTCGAAAAATTTTCGCATATCGTTGGAAGTCATATCGGTTTTAACATTGTCTCCAACAGCGTTCAGAATACCATTTAATTTTGAAAAGTCAGAAAAAGTATCGAGGGAAATTAGTTGATCTTTGAGTTCTTTGAGTACTAATTGTTGTCTTTTAGCTCGATCAAAATCGGAGGTATTCTCTCTGGCCCGAATGTAGCATAAGGCGGTTTCTCCGTCGAGAACGTTGACTCCAGCAGGAAGAATAAATTCGCCACCACATTCATTACCTAAAACAAATTGACTTACTTCGTAAAAAGGAGTTTCTAGATTAACGGTTACGCCACCGACGGTGTCGACTAATTGCTTGAATCCGTTGAAATTTAAAGCAGCTGAATAATGAATTTCTAGACCAGTTACTTCTGAAACAATGGCTTTCATATCGCTTAATCCAGTGGTGTTGAGCTTTTCTTCTCCGTAATAATAAACAGCGTTAATTTTAGAATGCTGGGTAGTATTTGGCATTTTAACATAAAGATCACGAGGAATTGAAACTAACCCAACCCGGTCGTCGTTTCCTCCCTCAACTGGGTCTAGCTTGAGAGTAACCAAAATAATAGTGTCGGCCAAGAGACCGCCGCCAGGCATATTTTCGCCTCGCATTCCAATTAGAAGAATATTGGTTCGACCTTGTTTATCCTGCTTAACATCTTGCCTACTACCAATTACCGGTAAAATTCCAAAAACACTTTCTAGAGTTGAGTTATTCGATTCAGATATTTTGTTAAGAATGTAGCCAGTTTTGAAAACAAAAAAACAGCCCCCCAATAGAAAAACTACCAGTAAAACCGAAAGAGCCAAGTAGATTTTCTTTTTTAGCAAAGTAATATTTTTGATTGATGAAACCTTGCTTTTGAGGTTGGCATTAAAGGCCATATTGCTAGGCTTGGTTTCTTTGCTAGAAAAATGAGCCTCTTTTTTGTTAGAATTTTTTCTAAATATCATTTTAATTTTCATTTTAAAACTTATTTATGTTTTGTCTGCGATTTGTTTTTGCTTGCGATTTGCTTGCGATTTTAAAACAATTTGGTTTTGTTCTTGCAAGCGCAACTCAGAAATAGTACCGCGGAAAACAGCAAAATTAAATCTTGTTAGGAAATAAACGTTGCAAGCGTTTCTCGGGCGGATTTCTCCCAGGAATATTTTGTGGCGTTTTTTGTCCCTTTTTGTACCAGCTTCTCCTTAACTTCTGGTTTCATTATAACTTCAAGCATCGCTTTCTGCAAATCTTGTTGGCTTTGAGCTTTATAGAACCTAGCAGCGTCACCAGCAATTTCTTGAAAACATTCAATGTCACTACAAATAACTGGGGTTTTGGATATCATGGCTTCTATCAAGGGAAGCCCGAACCCTTCGTATAAAGAGGGAAATATAAAAATTTCAGCTTGCTCATAAAGTACGGGGAGCTCCTCAT
>DAOWHU010000013.1 GCA_030641245.1 bacterium | reverse complement strand
TTCAAAAAATATATTAAACTTATTACTGCTCACCACGGTAAGCAAACTTAATAAAAAACTCAAATAACCGCATAAAACTCAACTTTCTAGAACATTATACCTTATCCCAGACCAAAAGTCAAAAGTAAAATTGAAGCATAAAAAACACCACTCGTTTCTGATTGGTATTTTTATCAAATAAATTCATACTATATCAATTTTTCAAATAATTTCACAATTTTTTCTTGAAATGCTTCTTTAGTGGATTCATTAATAATTGTATGATCAGCTATGGCAATCGGACCACCTTTTTGGGTTCCCTCAATTTCAGTCCAATCTCGAGCTTTGAATTCTTTCCGATCAGCTATCGGCCTCTCATTGATTCGTTTCTTTAATCGTTCAAACCTAACGCCAGGAGAAGTATAGACGGCGACAGTAATAAAATTATCACCAAACTCTTCTTTTATAATTTTATATTCATCCCAACTATAAAGACTTTCTATCAAAACTACTTTGTTTTCCTCTAGAAACTTTTTAATTTTAGGAACGGAAAGTTCAGCATAGACGCCCATTCCATGTTTGGCTCGTAAAGATTCCCGAACCATTCTTTCGTTTTCGTAATTGACTTTCAAGCCACGCCTTTTAATTTCATCAAAAGTTACTTCTCCAAAATAAACTCTGGGGACTGAATATTTTTCTTGGGCTTTCTTGATTACTTCCGTTTTTCCAGAACCAGCCATCCCCACAATAGCAATCACTTTTTTATCTCCTTGCATAGTTTTATTTCAAGTTATTAACTATTTTTCTAAATTGTCTTCCTCTTTCAAACTCATTCTCAAACATTCCAAAGCTAGCAAAGCCAGGTGAAAGTAAAACCAGTTCTCCCTTCTCAGTTTCAGAATAAGCTGATTTTATCGACTCATTAAAATCAGAATAGATCCCCCTGATTTTATCTCCCCCACCTAATTCAATAATATCAGCTTGAATTTTTTTCGCTAATGGACTGTCTAAAATAAAGATATTTTTAACATATTTGGAGCGAACAATCTTCTTCAAGAAACTAGCTGGATCAAGTTTTTTACTAGACCCACCAATAATTAAATTAATTGGTCGCAAAAAAGAATCTACTCCAGCAATAGCTGATTCAGGTGTAGTAGCAGTAGTATCATTGTAGAAGTCAATACCTTTTAGGCTTCTCACTAATTCCAAACGATGCACTATCCCCTTAAAATTAATTAAGGTTTTTTTAATTTTGGCAAGATCAATTCCAAGAACAACCGCTAGGGAAATTGCCGCTAAAATATTATGCAAATTATGAGCCCCTCTTAAGTTAAAGCTTTTAATACTACAAATTTCTTGTTCTTCTTGGTCAAAATTAACAAAAATTTTACCTTGTCGAATAAAAACTACTCGCTCTCCTAAAATTTCCTTATCGGAATAGTAAACGATTTGGCTCCGCGCTTCTTTTCCCATTTCTCGAGTAACTTTATTATCATAATTAAAAATCGCAAAATCTTCCAAACCCTGGTGTAGATAAATTTGCTTCTTATCATCGATGTAATCTTCCATCGATTCATAATGATTTAAATGATCCGGAAAAATATTGGTCAAAAGAGCATACCGAGGACTTTTTTTAATTTTTTTAAAACCGGATAACCGCCAAGAAGACAGTTCAAAAACCACAAAAGTTTCCGGAGTGATTTGCTTTAATTTATCCATAACTGCTTCTTGTCCAACTCCAACTTTTGAAACTTTTTTGCCAGCATCTAATAGAATTTGGGCAATTAAACTGGCCGTGGTAGTCTTCCCCTTGGTCCCAGTCACTCCTATTATTTTAGAACTTTTGCAATGCTCCATAAAAAGACTGGAATCCATTTTAATCGGTATTTTGTTTTTTAAGGCAATCTGAATATATTTGTTACTCCAAGGAACAGTTGGATTTTTTATTATTAAATCAGCCTTGCAAAAATCTTCGGGCTTATGATGCCCTGTAACAACCGTCAAATTCTTGAACTCCTTTAACTCATCCAAGACGGTTTTCAAAGATTCTCTCTTCTTTATGTCAGTCGCTACTACTTGAGCACCCTGTTTTAAAAGCCACTTAATCATATTTTTTGATCCACCATGCAAACCAATTCCCATCACGGTAACTTTTTTATTCTTTAAGTTCACGCTAAAATTTTAATACTAAAATTTTTTAAATAATCAATAACCAATATTCAATTTTCATCCAACTCCCAATAATC
>DAOWHU010000065.1 GCA_030641245.1 bacterium | reverse complement strand
TAGGTACTAATGTCAAGCCTTCTGATCGAGCTTTACCCAATAATTTCTTGATTTCGCTCTTTTTTACTAATAATTTCCTAGGAGCAGTGGGGTTGTAATCTTCGATATTACCGGCTTGTTTATAAGGATTTATATGAGCATTGGTTAAATAAAGCTCATTTTTGTTAAAAGTAACAAAAGCGCCTTTTAGCGAAACATGGCCAGTTTTAGCTGATTTTACCTCGTATCCTTTCAATACTAAGCCAGCCTCGAAGGTTTCGAGAATTTCATAGTCGAAGCGGGCTCGTTTGTTCACAGCAATTGGTTTCATTTGGCTGGTTTAGAACTTTAATTAGTATTGAAAGTATAGCCTATTTAAAAAAGATTTCAATAAAACGGTATTTTTGAGCAAAATCTTGGCTAAATCTCATCTGAATGTTGGGAAATATTTTTTTAAATTCTTTTTCGACCAATTCTTTCTGTTCGGGAGATATTTCAAAAATTAGATAGATATTCCAAGCCAATTGGTCTAAATGATTGGTTTTGATCTGATTTAGAAGCTCGATATAGAGTCCTAGCCCGTTTTTGTCGGCCAGGAGCGCTTTTTGAGGCTCAAACTGGAGAACTGATTTTGGGCAATTTTTGTAGATATCTTGCGATAAATAAGGTAAATTAGCGGTTATTATTAACTGAGAATCTTTAAGAGATTTTTCTTCGGGGGCGGGTTGAGCCGGATATTTTTTTAGGGTTGGTTCTAATAAATTTCCCTCTAAAAAATTAATTTGATTTTTGGTTTCGAATTTTTTCGAATTTTTTCGAGCAATTACCAAGGCTTTTGCTGAAAGATCGGTTCCAACAGCCTTGAGGGCAGAGAAGTTCGACTGGGTTTTTTGGAGTTCTTTTATTAAGGAGATCACAATACAACCCGATCCAGTGCCGATATCAATAAGAAAAGTGTTTTTAGAGAGATAAATTTCTCGATGATAGTATTCCAAGACCTTCTCTATTATAAGTTCAGTTTCGGGGCGGGGGATAAGGGTGGCGGAGTTGACCGTAAAAGTTCTTCTGTAGAAATTTTTTTCTCCGACTATATAAGCGATTGGTTCTTGTTTGATTCTTTCTATTATCAATTGATTGAACTTTTGAGAATCTTTTTTTGAAACTGCTAAATCAGGATGAGAAAACAAAAATTCTCGATTTTTTTCTAAAATCGAGCTTAATAAAATTTCAGAATCTAAGTCGGGAGTGGGTGAATAGCCTTGAAGTTTTTGCTTGGATTGGTCAAGTAAATTTTTAATTTTCATCTCCTAGTTTCATTTCTAAATCTTTTTGGGTTGTCTGTTCGATGATTTCATCTAAATCGCCGTTCAAAACTCCTTCAATATTGGACCAGCTAGTTTTAATTCGATGATCAGTGATTCGGTTTTGAGGAAAGTTGTAGGTTCTGATTTTTTCGCTTCGATCGCCAGTACCAATTTGTTGTTTCCTCTGAGAGGATTCTTGAGCTTGTTGGTCTTCTTCTATTTTGGCTAAAATTCTAGATCGAAGAATTTGCATGGCTTTCTCCTTATTTTGAAGTTGAGATTTTTGATCCTGACAAGAAGAAACGGTTCCGGTCGGAATGTGGGTAATTCGAACGGCTGAGTTAGTGGTGTTGACTGATTGGCCACCCGGTCCAGAGGAAGCGAAGGTGTCAATTCTTAATTCATCTGGTTTGATTTCGAGGTCAGTTTTTTCGGCTTGAGGAAGAACGGCCACAGTGACAGTAGAAGTGTGAATTCGGCCCTGTTTTTCAGTTTCGGGAATTCTTTGAACTCGATGAACACCGGATTCAAACTTAAGCTTGGAATAAACATTTTGTCCAGATATTTCAAAAATGATTTCCTTGAATCCTCCCAAGGCATTAGCATGGGAGTTGCTAATTTCTGTTCGCCAACCGTTTTTTTCAGCGTAGCGAGAATACATTTTGAATAATTCTCCCACAAAAAGACTGGCTTCGTCTCCTCCAGCGCCTGCTCGAATTTCAACAATAATATTTTTTTTATCACGAAGGTCAGAGGGTAACAACAGCTTAGTTATGCTACTTTCTAAGTTTTCCAGAATATCTTTAAGTTCTTCTTTTTCGGTTTTAGCCATCGCCAAAAGCTCTTCGTCCTGTTCTTCTTTAATTAGATTTTTATTTTCCTGGAGTTGTTTTTGAGCCTCTTCCCATTTTTTAACTTGAGTAATTGTTTCTTCAATCTCGCTTAAATTTTGGTTAAGTTCTCGAAGTTTTTGGGGATTAGAAAAATTAGCTGGGTCTTCCAACGCTTTTTTTATTTCAGCGTAGTTTTGTTTGACTTTGTTAATTTTGCTTTGGTTCATAAAAGTTAGTTCAAAAGTTTTAAAGTTTATAAAGTGGAAAAAGAAGAAAGTTTAGATTAGTATAACATATTTGTATAAAAAAATCCCCACTAATAATTTGGAAACAAATTTAGCAGGAATTATTTATAACAATAACTATTTTTTGGTAATTTTTCTCTTAGAGGCTTTCTTTTCAGCTTTGGTTTTCTTAGAAGTCGGTTTTTTTTTGACTTTAACCTTTTTAGTTTTAATAGCCTCGGTTTTACTCATTCGTTGTTTAAATCGGTCAACTCGTCCAGTGCTATCAACTAGTTTTTCTTTGCCAGTATAAAAAGGATGGCAGTCGCTACAAATCTCAACGTTGATTCTTTCAACAGTTGAACCAACTTTAAAAGTATTGCCACAAGCGCACCTTACTTCAGTTTCTTGATTATATTTAGGATGAATTTTTTTCTTCATTATATCTTCTTATTCTTAAGGCAAATAACTTCAAATGAGATTTTAGCATAATCCTGTAAAGATGGCAAGAGCTCTTTGATTTAAGTTTGCACATTTTTTAAAAAGTTAGTATACTTAAAATTAATATAGAAGTATTACTATTGAAGGAGTGTGACTTGAAAGTAGCGATTGAGTACTAATGAAATAATAATAATAAAATTAAATGAAAGAAGGCGAGCTAAAAGGCTTTTTGAAAGTCAAGAGAGGGGCTGGAGTCGAATTTGACAAAAAAAATAAAATCGAGAAAAAGAAAGAAGAGCACTCTAAGGCAACAAAGTTTTCCAAGCTAATAGATTGGCTAATAATTTTACCGATTTATTTGGTGGTAATTTTATTACCAATGTTTTTTTGTCAAAATGTTTCTAGTCCCTTAGAGCTTAATAAGCAAGTTTTGTTAGTTGCGCTAGTTGGCATTAGTGCTTTAACTTGGATTGGAAAAATGGCCTGGAAAAATGAAATGAGATTTCGGAAAAGCTTTCTTTTGATACCAGTGCTGGTTTTTTTATCGATTTATGGCTTGAGCACTGTTTATTCTACCTACTATGAACAAAGTATGTGGGGCTATTTTGGAGGTGAACACAATGCTTTTGTGACGCTTTTATTTCTAGTTACTTTTTTTATTTTAATTTTTAATAATGTAAAAGATTATCAAGGGGTAGTGAAGTTGCTTTTTTCATTTTTATTGGGGGGAGCTTTATTGACTCTTTTTAGCACATTGCAATTTTTTGAAGTTTATTTGTTACCTTCTGAATTTGCCAAGGTTAGGTCTTTTACTCCGATTGGTTCAATTTATGTTAGTTCTGTTTATGTCACTACCATTTTTTTAGTTTCAGTGACCTTATTTCTATCTAGTGTTTCTAAATGGATTAAGTTATTTCTAGTGAGTTTGTCAGTAGGAACCTTTTTCTTGTTAATGATAATTAATTTTAAAGTAATTTGGATAGTTCTCCTAATTATGTTGGCGTTCATTCTAGGAGTAACAATTTTGATTGAAAACAAAAAGCCCTCTCAATTGAGAATATTACCAATGATTTTTTTGGTCTTTGCGTTGTTGTTTTTGCTCAGAGGCAAGCCTCTTTTTACTAACTTTGATTTACCAGTCGAAGTTTTCTTAAAGTATAAAACAGCCTCGGAAATTTCTCTGAGTTCTATTAAAAATTCTCCGATGCTGGGGAGCGGCCCAACTACTTTTGCTAATGTTTACAAAAAAATAGGCCTAGCGACCTAGGCGACTTTTCGGTGATCAATTTCAACGAATCTACCAGTTTCTTTTTCACTTTAGCTTCGACAACAGGAATTTTGGGAGTGGCTTCATTCTTGTTCTTAATGATATCTGGTTTAGTTATTCTATTCAAAGAGATTACGGGAATAATTTTAAGTTCCAGTAAAGATCAAAAAAACAATTTCTATAATTTTCTGGGGATTTCTATCGGAGTCGGTTGGTTGTTTTTGACCATTATGCTTTTTATATATTTTACTAATATTACTATTCTAATGTTGTGGTGGTTGTTCCTGGCATTGTTATTAGTTACTTCCTTTTTAGGTAATGGAGAGGGAAGGGCAAAATCGGATGAAATCGCGACAACTTCTAGCGGACCTAAAACCTCATTTTCCTTGTCTTTTGGTTTTGTGTTGGTGATAATTGGTTTTGTGGCTGTCATCTATTTGCAAGGGCAAAAATATATAGCGGCTGTTTATTTTAAACAAGCTTTGATGGTTAATGTTGAAGATAGAGGAACTCAAAAAATAGCAGAAAAAATTTCTAAAGCCGTCTCACTAGATCCTAACAGAGATTCCTATTTTAGGGATTTAGCAATTGTTCATTTGGCTTTGGCTAAAGAAAAAATAGTCGAAAAAGGGTTGCAAAATTTGACTCCCGAAGAATCCAATCATGTTAGTGCTAGGTTTAGGAGCGCTTTGCAATCTTTGAACCAAGCCAAGATTTTGAATCCTGGTGATTCGCTCAATTTAGTTTCGCTGGCCAATTTGTATGAAGAGTTTATTGTTATTCAAAAAGATTCGGCCGACAAAGCGACTGAAAATTATCAAGGAGCCATTGAGCTGGATCCTAAGAACCCAGAGCTTTATCAAGCGGTAGCCAATGTTCAGATTACTTTAGCGGATTTGGATCTTTTAGAACAAGCTCCATCTCAGGGGGGTAAAAGACAGCTTTCTAAAAAAGGACAAGAGTACTTGGCTTTGGCTGAAGAATACTTGAAAAAAGCTTTAGCGATAAAATCAGATCACTTGGGAGCCAATGCTTTGTTGGTCAGTGTTTATGAAAGACAAAGTGATATCAAAAAAGCTATAAATAAATCTAAAGAAAATCTGGAAATTTATCCAAGTTCAGCCGAATTGCATATGGATTTAGGAAGAATTTATTATCAACAAAAAAACTATGAGGAGGCGACTATTTATTTAGAGAAGGCTCTCGGTTTGAATTCTCAATATTCTAATGCGCGCTATTTGCTAGCTTTAGTCTTGGAAGATCAAGGTGATTCGGCAGGGGCGTTAAGAGAATTCAAAAAGATTCAGGAAATAAATCCAGACAATGACTTGCTTGAAAAGATTATTGATAATTTAGAGAAAGGCCGAAAAGCGCTCTTTGGAGTGAATGGAAATGAGGCTGAGGTTTTGGAAGCCAACGAAATCGTTGTTCCTGAAGTGGGAGCGGAAGAAGCTGGAGAAAAAGACCTGGTTGATGAGAACTTTGGTGACGAGCAAAATTCAGAAGAGTCTTCCGATTGATTTTAACTTCGCAAAATTCAAAGTAATTAATATTAAAGGGTTGTTTCCGACCACTATTTTAGGGTAAGAGTTGGTCCGGTGGTAGTCCTATTTTAGAGAGAGAATGCCAAAAACAAAAAACATTATTGAGATAAAAGATCTCAATGTTATTTATAATAAAGGCAAGTCTAGTCAAGTTCGGGCGCTGGAAAACGTGAACTTAAAATTTCAACCAAAAGAATGGATCATTGTTTTTGGTCCTTCTGGTTGTGGCAAGTCTACTTTACTGAATTCTATTGCCGGATTAGAAACTCCGACTAGCGGAGAAGTGCATGTTTTAGGTGCAGACATTAACAAGCTTGATAGTAATCAAAAAGCTGAATATCGAAGAAATACAGTTGGGATGGTTTTCCAGTCTTTTCACTTGATTAATTCTCTAAAGGTTTTAGAAAACATTTGCTTGCCGCAAGTTTTTTTTGGGGCCAACTTGCAAAGTAGAAAAAAAATTGCTAAAAGTTTTTTGGATCGATTTGGGATTGCAGATCAGGCTAAGAAATATCCATCCGATATTTCTGGGGGTCAAAAACAAAAAGTTTCTATTGCTCGAGCTTTAATGAATAAACCAGAAATTATCTTGGCAGATGAACCAATGGGTAATTTGGATTCCAAGTCTACTTATAATGTAATGGCGATTCTTAAAGATCTGAACAAGGTTGACAAAAAAACTATTATAATGGTTACTCATGATCATCATCATTTGAAATACGCTGATCGGATAGTTCACATTAAAGATGGTAAGGTGCTGAGAGTTGAAGTTATTAAAAAAAGGAGAGACGTAGGCAACGATGGAAAAAGAGGCGGGAGAATGATACTTGCTAAAGAAGTGGAAGTTCCTATGGATTTGAAATTGTTAATGAACTCTTTTCGAGATTTGACCAATCCCAATGTAGGTCAATTGTTAGCACCCTTCAAAGTTAAACAAACTTTTTCCTATTTAATGTTGCCACTTACCAATCATCAGGTAGAGTTGACCCAGAAGTCTATGAGAAGATTTTTTCTGGAAGGGTTAAGCAAGAAGCAGTTTTTTGAAGAGTTAAATCAATCGGTTGAGAAAGGTGGAGCGGGATGGGACAAACGAGGAGCCGAAAAATTTGTTAAAGAAGTGATAGCTTTTTATGATCAAGCCCAAAAAATTGATTATTCGGAATCTTTAAAATCGGCCAGAAGATTAGTAAATTTTTTTATCGAGAGATATCCGATTAGAAAAACAGAGTACCGGCTAAATATTTTGAGGAATGGGATTGAGAATCGACTAAAAAATGAATTGTCTCGAGATGAATTTCAGGAAATTTTAGATAAACCATCTTCTAAAGAAGGACTAGGTTTAAACAAGAAGACTGCTCAAAAGATAGCCCGAGAGCTGGAGCTTACAATATTAATAAGATATTCGAGTTAATTATGAAATTTATTGATTTAATAAAATTAGCGACTAGAATGTTCAAAGCCAGAACCTCCAGAACCCTCTTGATTATTTTTGGAATTGGAATTGGTATGGCCACTATTTTGTTCCTGACTTCTTTGGGGTTTGGTGTACAACGAGTTGTTTTGAGTCAAATTACTACTTTTGATTCACTTTCGGCAATTGATATTTATGCCAATCTGGAGAAGGGAAAGAAAATTAATTGGGCTAGCTTAGAGCAACTTGAATATGTGAAAGAACTTGAAAAAATTGTGCCACTTTTGAGGTATGACGGTCAGGTGAAAGTTGGGGATTTTTCCAGTAGCACTGCTTTATTTATTACGGAGGCAGGGTATACTGGTATGGATGGAAAAGTTTTAGAAGCGGGCCGAGACCTTTCCGAAGGAAAAGAAAGAGAGGTTGTTTTGGCGTCGTCTTTTTTAAATGTTTTGAACAAAAGTCCAGATGATTTGTTGGGAGAAGAGATCGAAATTATTTTGCACATACCCGATGAAGGAGTCAAGTGGTTCACGGAGAGAGTCTTGGAAACCAAATTTAAAATTGTAGGAATTGTCAAAAATGACAAGTCCAATGTTTACATTAATTCTAACAGCCTTGAGGGCGAAATGTTAAGCAGTATTTTTTCAATAAAAGCTAAAACTGGAGATCCCAAACAGGTCGATATGGCCAGGAGCAAAATTGAAGCCTTGGGATTTAAAACCTCCTCGGTTTCCGAGATAGTTAATCAGGCTAGAACATTCTTTTCGGCGGTCAGTGCGGTGTTGGCTATTTTGGGAATAATCGCTTTGTCGGTTAGTGCGATTGGAATGTTTAACACTATGATAATTACGCTCTTGGAGAGAACCGAGGAAATTGGTATAATGAAAGCGATTGGGGCTACTGATAGAAATATTTTGAGCATTTTTATTTTCGAATCAGCTCTAATGGGGTTTCTGGGAGGGGTGGTTGGAGTAGTCGGGGGAATTTTGGCCCAATCAGTTTCCAATTTTATTGTTAATTTTATGGCGGTTAGAATGGGCGGGGAAGCTTTTACATTGTTTTATTCTCCGGCTTGGTTTGTAATTTTGTTGGTGGTGATTTCTTTGATGATAGGGGTGGTTACTGGGTTGATTCCAGCCAGAAAGGCCAGTGCGGTTGA
The DNA here is from genome assembly GCA_030641245.1 of bacterium. GTDB lineage: Bacteria > Patescibacteriota > Minisyncoccia > Moranbacterales > DUUL01 > UBA2773. The sequence goes on along the minus strand of DAOWHU010000065.1, from coordinate 177 downwards.
TCCGTTAGAGGCGTTGAAACGAAGATAACAAAGAAACAAGCGCCAAATCCAAAATTACAAATAACAAATAAATTACAATGAGAATTTCCAGAAAAGAAGATAAAGTAAGTAAACAATTGGTAAAGATTTTTGCTACTATATTAGAGAAATGTAAATGATTTTGAACATTAGAATTTT
>DAOWHU010000094.1 GCA_030641245.1 bacterium | reverse complement strand
ATTATCGAGGTTTTATTTCAGTCGACGAGGCTATTGATGCAATATTAGGTAGAAGCCAAGATAAAATTTCTATTCCCAATGAGATTATTCTAGCCTTGATTAAAAGAGAAATTGATAATCACAGAGGAAAAGCTCTTTTCATTGATGGTTTTCCTAGGACAATGGATCAAGTTTCTTACTCCTTATTTTTCCGGGATTTGGTTGATTATCGTGAAGATCCAGATGTTTTCATTTCTATCGATATTCCGGAGATGGTTATAAACGAAAGAATGAAATCTCGAGTTGTTTGTCCAAAGTGTCAAACTCCTCGAAACTTAAAATTGTTTACTACCAAAGAAGTTGGTTATGATGAAGAAAAAAATGAATTTTATTTAAAATGTGACAATGAAGGTTGTGAAGGAGCACGGATGATCAAAAAAGACGGTGATGATGCTGGAATTGAATCAATCCGAGATCGCTTGGATGCGGATCAAAAAATAATTGATAAAACTTTTTCATTGCATGGAATCCCAAGAATTTTTTTGAGAAATGCTGTTCCAGTCGACAGGGCCGATGAATTGGTAGATAAATATGAAATAACACCAGAGTATTATTACGAGCTAGACAAAAAGAACAAAAAAGTAAATATTTTGGAGAAGTCTTGGAGTATCAAGGACGATGAAGGGGTTGAGGTCAACAGTCTTTTGGCTCCTCCTGTAGTCTTGTCTTTGGTCAAACAGTTATCTAAAGCTCTCGGTTTATAAGGGAATCTTTTAATTTACTTGACAATAAAGAAGAAAACAAATAAAATTTCCTTTAATTGTTTATTAAAATACAAAATGAAATATCTTACAGAAACAGGGGCTCAAAAGATTCGAGATGAATTAGAGCTTCGAGTTAAAAAAAGAAAAGAAATTGCGCAGGCTATTAAGGAGGCCAAGGAGTTAGGTGATTTAAGCGAGAATGCTGAATACACTGAGGCTAAGAGTCAACAAAGAGAAAATGAAAGTCGAGTTATTTATTTGGAGAACATTATCAGAACTTACAAAATAGTTGAGAAAAAAGGCTGTAACGGAAAAGTTGATCTCGATTCAATCATTGAAGTTCAAAACAAAACTCTTAATAAGAAAATGACTTTTCACATAGTGGGCTCTAATGAAGCCGATCCAGTTTCTGGAAAAATCTCCAATGAATCTCCAATTGGGAAGGCTTTTCTGGGCAAGAAGAAGGGCGATAAAGTGAAGATTGTTTTGGCAAATGGAAAAAAAATAAGCTACAAAATATTAAAGTTGAAATAATCTTTTTAATTTATTGAAAATAGCCTATTAAGGGGACTGTTTCCAAACCCCAATTTTCGTCTAAATTTATAAATTTTAGCTACAACTTGTTTCGTAAAGTTCACAAATACACTATATTTACTAACTTTCTTTAACTGCGTTTCGCTTAAAATTTATAAATTTAGTTCGAAAAGCGAGCTTGGAAATAGTCCCTTAAGATGTTATAATAATATCGAGGCTGTTTTTATTTACAACAAAAAGTGGAAAACAAAAACAAATTATTGAATTTTAAAAGAGGCTCTATCTCAGTCTATATTTTGATGATTGCCTCTATTACAGCGACTATTTTAACTAGTTTGGCTATTTTTGTGGCTAATAATCAGAAAAATAGTTCTGATGAAGTTTCCCGACAAAAAGCTTTGCAATTCTCTGAAGAGGGTATTTATTATTATCGATGGTATCTAGCTCATAGCTTAGATGGCAAAAATCAGCAACAAATTAGAGATTTTTGGGAAAAAAGTGATCCAATCGGAACTTCTACTCCTTATAATAGAGTTATTGCCAATTTCGATGGCGAATCTGTGGGGGAGTTTGAAATTACTGTGACTCCACCCGATTCTGATTCGACAATTGTTTTAGTCGAATCGATTGGATGGACCTATCGACATCCTAATATTAAAAAGAAAATCAGAGTTCGTTTCAGAAAGCCTTCCTGGAGTGAATATTCCGTTTTGGCTAACGATGTAATGCGTTTTGGAGTTGGAACTACTATTTTTGGTCCTGTCCACTCTAATAATGGGATTAGATTTGATGGAGAGGCTAACAACGTTGTTCACAGTTCTGTAGAGGAATATTGGGATCCAGATACTGGCTCAATTAAATCTGGAGTCTGGACCTCTTCAGCAGATCCTAGTCAAGTTTTTTTAGCCGGGAATGAATTTCCGGTTCCTTCCATCGATTTTAATAGTGTGACTGGCGATTTAAGATTAATCAAAACCGAAGCTCAAAATAATGGGCTATATTTTGATGAAGACACTTATGGAGAAGAGGAGTGTGATTATTATTGGACTGGTCGGCCTCCGCCGGTTTGGGTTTGGCAGTGTGTTCTTGAAGAACGTGATGTTTTAGGGTATCATCTTACTTTGAGAGTAGATGATAAAGTTGAGGTACGTAAAGTTTTGAATTATCAAGGTGATCGAAGTTGGGAGACCGATACTTATCGAATTATCACAGAGAAAGATTTACAAGTTTTTTCTTTTCCGGATAACGGATTAATTTTTGCTGACAAACATATTTGGGTTGATGGTCAAATAGATACGGCTCGTTTGACTATTGTTTCAGCTGATTTGGATGGTGCTACTGATACTGATATTTATCTTCAAAATGACATTTTATATACAAATTACGATGGGAGTGATATTATAGGGCTAATTGCTGAAAATGACATTTCAGTAGGTTTGTATTCTGAAGATAATTTAGAAATTGATGCGGCTTTATTAGCTCAAAAAGGTCGAGTTGGTCGTAACTGGTATTCTGAATGGGGTTGGGGTAGTTGGGCCTATAGAGCAAAAATAACCATTGTGGGATCAATAGCGACTAACCGAAGGTATGGATTCGCTTGGACCGATGGAACAGGTTATGATATCAGGACTTTGTATTTTGATAATAATTTGATATATCAGCCACCACCGTATTTTCCGACGGGAACTGTCTACGAACTCGATTTATGGGAAGACATTCGATAGAAACTTGAAAATTGAATCAAAATTTAAAATTGGAAACTCTAAGTTCTTATTTGTCATATTAAAATGCAGTTTTTCTATTGAACATATTTTCTACGTATAAGTTTCAAAGGATCTTTATAGTTGAATTTAAAATAAAAAATAAATTTAAAATGAAAAATAAAGTAATAACAAACTTTTCTCATTGCAGCGATAGCTGTTATTTTGGGGTTGATTTCACTGGATCTAGTTTAAGATTATTGCAATTAGAGAATAAAGGTGATGACTTTGAGATTATTGGTTGGTCACAGAAAAAAATTCCCAAAGGGGTTATTAATCAAGGGAACATAGTTAAGAAAGAAGACTTTATTGAAATCTTCAAGGAATCCCTGGAAAGTGTTCACGGCAGTTTTTCTGGTAGTAATATAATGTTGACTATTCCTGAGGAGAAAGTTTTTACTCGAGTTATTTCAGTGCCGTCGGCTGATGATGAAAAATCGCTAGAGGAAACTATTAAATGGGAAACTGAATCTAGCATTCCGGTTGCTATCAGTGAACTTTATTATGATTGGCAAATTCTTAAAAAAGAAAAAAACAAAGTTGACGTTTTAGTGATGGCTTCTAATAAGGATATTATTGATAATTATCTGGATATTTTTGATGGTCTTGGTTTTAAAGTAATTGCTTTGGAACCAGAGTCATTGTCGATGGCGCGTAGTTTGATTACGAAAAAATTCGAAGACTATGCTTTGCTTGTTTACCTTGGAACTGATTCCAGTAATTTTGCGATTTGTAAAAAAAATACTCCAGTGTTTACTGCTAATAGTTCTATTTCTGGGAAAATGATGACGGAAGTTGTCGTGAAAGAATTAGGGGTTAGCTTTGAAAAAGCAGAACGTTATAAAATTAAAAAAGGGCTAGAGAGTTCTCAGGTTAATAGCAAAAATAGTCGAATTATTTTCAATTCACTTTTGGAAACTCTGGTTAAGGAAATGAAAAAGACGATTGAATTTCTTCAGGAAAATTTGTTTTCAAAAGAAAAAAATAAAAAAATAACTAAAATTATTTTGTGTGGTGGAGGTTCCAACTTGAAAGGGCTAAGTTCTTACTTGACGGTTAAATTAAGACAGCCAGTGACCCAGTCTAATCCTTGGATAAATTTGAATTTTGTAAAGAAGATTCCACCAATTTCAAAACAGAACTCCCAAGGCTTTGCTCCAGTAATTGGATTAACTCTAAAAGCTCAGGATTATGAGAAGATCGATTAATTTATTGCCAGTCGAGAGAAAGAACGCTATTAAAATTGATAAATTTAGTCGGTTTCTTTTTAAAGTGGGCTTTATGGTAATTTTTTCAATTTTCTTATTTGCAGCTTTTTTGTTGGCTAATTTGCTCATCATTAATATTTATAAAAATATTAATCAAGAAGAGGTTAGTAGGGCTGGAAGCGGAGAATTAAATGATGTAATTCAGGAGGCGAAAAATAAGATTGATGATCATTATTTGAAAACAGAGCAATCAGTAAAGGAGATTAATCGAAGGATTTCTTATTGGGAATATTTAAATCAGATTAATCAACTGTTACCTAAAAATGTGTACTATTCTCGAATTACAATGGAACCGGACAAGGTGAAAGTAGAAGGTTTGGCTAGGAATAGAGATGATCTGGTTGATTTTATAGAGTCACTGGAGATGGTTGATGTTTTTCAAGAAGTGGCTATGCCTATTTCTAATCTCACCTCTCAAGAAAATGTTAATTTTGAAATTAATTTGAATTTAGATAAAAAATAATTATTGTGAATGAAAATTGAAGCAGGAATAAAGAAATCCTTATTAATATTTTTCTCGTTTTTGGTTAGCTGTGTTTTACTGATTTCATTCTTAGTTATTCCGATGGTAAAAAAAACCTATGAGCAAAAAGATTTATTAGAAGAGGCTAAATTAACATTAAAAAGGGACCAGAAAAATATTGAAAAATATAAGCAAGACTTGAAATATCTTAATCAAAATTTTTTTCTTAGCGAAGGTTTGGTGATCAACGAAGATAATCGAGTAAAGTTAATCGAAAACTTAGAGAAAATTGCGGTTGACGAGAACTTGGGAATGGAAATTGAAATGTACAGTTCTTCTGTCGTTAACCAGAAAAAAAAGGGGGAAGAAGATAAGACGGATAAAACCCTCTTGAAACTTTCGCTAATTGGTGAATATAAAGATTTTTTGGTTTTTCTCTATAAATTGCAGAATTTTAAATATGTTGTTAACGTTGATAAATTAACTATCGAAAATTTTGATAAGTCTAGGATTAAGAATATGAAGGAAGGTTCTTCGTTGGAAAACTTGCCGGAAATTGAAGGGAATATAATAGTTTCTTTCAATTAAGGATTATTTTTGATCACCTTTTTTATTGCAGTTTTACGTTTTATTGTAAAATTATGAAAATCAATTTTAAAATTCAAGAAAAATGTGTTGATAGATTATTCTATCTTCAAAGAAAGGACTGGATTATTACAATTGTAATTTTTTTAGTAATTTTTGTTTTTGCCCTGGTTGTTTGGCGAGATTGTATCTTAAATCCGCAACCCAGCGAAACCACTTTAAGCAATATTTTGAAAATAGAGCAGGAATACAAGACCAAAATGAGCAACATTGAAAAGAATCATCAAACTCTAAAAGATCAAATAGAGAAATTTGATAATCCGGAAAGAGCTTTGGAGAATAAAGATTATTTTGAGATTCCAGAGCAGATTGATTCAGCAACTTTCAATTATATGCCGAATACTCAAAATTTTAATCCGGAAATAGTTTTGTGAGCCTTTGACTTATCATCGTTTTTTTGTTACTGTTTACTGAGCATTTCTCTTTCGTTGAGAATGCTTATTGATTTTAAGCCCCTCGTAGTTTAATGGATAGAACATCGGCCTTCTAAGCCGAATACGAAGGTTCGATTCCTTCCGAGGGGACACGAGGGGCTTGCCCCGAGTATATTGTTCTACTGAAAATTCAAAATTTTAGTTAAATTTCATTCAATTTTTCTCCGCCTATATTCATAGGTATCAAAAAATTTCTTAAAATTTATCTTAAAATTTATTGATTTTCGTAACGAAAACATACTCGGGGCAAGCCCCAAATGCTTTTATCTCACAATTATCAAATTTCATAACAAAAAACAATCTCCCAAAACAATGAACAACCTGCCTGCCGGCAGGTGATCAATTAACCCCAGTTAAAAATTCTTTAACGGGGCAGGCAATTAGCCCTCCCCAGCCAGAGGCGGGCACGGCAATGAAACTCCTGCGGAGTTGATGATAAACAAGAAACAATAAAGTTCTTTATACCAAATACTATCCAAAGTTTGACAAAGATTTTTAATATGTTTAGAATAAATTTCAAGGTTGAAAAAATAAATATTTTTAGAAAATAAGTAGTAAAGAGAAATATGAAAGAAAAAAAAGAGAAAAAAGTGAAGAAGGAGGGGACGAAAAAGAAAGAAAAAATGAGTAAAAACAAGATTGCTAATTTGATTTTGGCAGTTGGAGTTTTTTTTGCAGTCGGATTTTTTGTGGGTCAGCAAAATCTTTTCAATAAAGATCGAATGGATTACATTACTTTAGTGGAAGCTCAAGCCAAGGTCGAAAATTTTATTACTGAGAATTTAATTCCGCCAGGAACTGAATTGGAAGTTAAAGAGGCTAGTGAAGAAAAAGGTCTCTATAAAATTGTTATTTCTGTTCAAGGACAGGAAATAGAATCTTATATCACCAAAGATGGAAAAGAGTTTTTTCCGCAAGCTATGAATATTGAGGAAATCGAAGGACAAAATGAAGTTGATGTAGAGGGAGCAGAGGTTGCTCAGGCGATAGAAGTTCCTAAGCAAGTCAAGCCTGTTATTGAAACATTTGTTATGAGTTATTGTCCTTATGGGACTCAAGTTCAAAAAGGATTATTGCCAGTAATAGCACTGTTTAAAGATAAGATTGATTTTGATTTCAAATTTGTTGATTATGCAATGCACGATAAAGAAGAGATTGATGAAAATTTAGTTCAATATTGTATCAATGAGGACAATCAACAAAGTTATTACAAATATCTAGAATGTTTTTTAGCTAGCGGTGATTCTGAGATTTGTTTAGCTACTGCTCAGATCAATCAAGCTAAATTGGATCAATGTGTTACAGCCACTGATGCAAAATATGAAGTAACTAAAAGATATGAGGACAAAGCTGGTTGGGGCGGACAGTTTCCTCCATTTAATATTCAAAAAGAGGATAATGAAAAATATGGAATCCAAGGTTCTCCGACTATTGTTATTAACGGAGTAGAGGCTTCTTCTGCTCGAGATTCGCAAAGTCTTTTAGCTACAATTTGTGGTAGTTTTGAGGAAGTGCCTGCTGAATGTAATCAAGTGCTTTCTTCTGAGATCCCGGCGCCTGGGTTTGGGTCAGGGACTACTGCCAACTCTGCTGCAGCAGATTGTGAGCAATAGACCTTAATATTTGGCACACTTCTTTGTTGGATTTTCCGTCACTCGTTCGCTGTGCCATTAATTAAGCACATCTTATTCGGTACTCAAATCCGCCTCGAATTGCACTCAAATATTAAAGTCTTGGAAAGGGTTTGTTATGAGAATTCAGATTATAAAAAGAATAAAAACCTCGAGTAATCGAGGTTTTTATTTTATTTCACTATCTGGCGAAATAAGGTATTATTGCTAATTGGGTCGTGTTTGTGGTATGGTAAGCTTGTTTGATAATCTTAATTTAATTTAATGCAAATAGGGATTGTGGGATTACCCAATGTTGGAAAATCTACCTTGTTCAAAGCTTTGACTAAAATCCAGGTTGATATTAGTAATTATCCTTTTTGTACTATCGAACCTAATACGGGGATTGTTGAAGTTCCTGATGAGCGAATCGATAAGTTGACGGAGTTGTCTAGTTCTAAGAAAAAGATATATTCTACTATAGAATTTGTTGATATTGCTGGGTTAGTGGAGGGAGCGGCTGATGGTCAAGGATTGGGGAATAAGTTTCTGCATAATATTCGGGAAGTAGATGCGATTGTACAGGTGGTTCGGTTATTCAAAAATAGTGATATCACTCATGTCAAAGAAAGAATCAATCCCAAAGAAGATATTGAAATAATCAATACCGAATTGATTTTGGCTGATCTCGAAACTGTCAAAAAAAGAATTGAGAAAATTAAAAAACAAGCTAAAACTGGAGATAAGGAAATTCTAAAAATATTAGAGATAACGGAAAAATTAGAGGAGGTTTTGAATAGCAATGATTTAGAGCAGGTCCAAACTTTTATTAAATCCTTAGAAGATGATTTTGAATTAATTCAAGATCTATGTTTGTTAGCGTTCAAGCCTGTTCTATATGTTCTCAACACCAATCAACCTGAAGAAATAGAAAAGGAGCTGGCTGAATTCGAACTGTCTGAGTTGATTGATAATCAGCAAAATTATGTAGCTTTAGATATTAAAATTGAGGAGGAACTCATTGATTTGAGCGATGAGGATCAGCAGGAATTAGAATTAAAATCAGAATTGGATGAACTGATTAAAAAAAGCTATAGGCTTTTAAATTTAATGACCTATCTAACGACTGGCGAAGCGGAAACGAGAGCTTGGCAGACCCCAATTGGCTCTACTGCACCAGAAGCGGGGAGGGCTATTCATTCTGATTTTCAAGAAAAATTTATTAAGGCTGAAATTATTTCTTATCAAAAATTGATAGAGGTAGGGTCTAGGAGCAAAGCTCGTGATTTAGGCTGGCTGCAAACGGTTGGAAAAGATTACATTGTTCAAGATGGAGATGTGGTGGAGTTTAAAATTTGACAGGAATTTCACAAAGGTTTATAATACTCTTGGTAATAAATATTATTTATTTATGAAAGAATTTCCGGCGACAATCAACAAGTTTATATATATCGTTTTATCACGATAGTATTCTCTCGCCGGAAAATTTTAAAGCAATGTAACTAGCAAAAAATTCCGGCCAAAACCGGGATATTTTTTATAGGCAGTTTTTTATAATTAACTACAATGAGGGAGGAAGTAGTTTATGACCAGTCAGAAAGAAAGGAAAAGAAAAAACCCAGTTCATTTAAAGCGAGTCATTAGAAATGCTGAAAAGGAGATCGGAGTTTTAACGGAGAGGTTAGAGTCTGGGAAAATTCCTGTTGCGAAAGTCGGTATTGTGGAAAACAGGCTTTGTACTTTGATGAATCGGACGATACCAAATGCCAAAGAAAGTCTTGCAGTTAGGCTTTTGGTATAAAAACTAGGCAGGGGGAATGATTAAACATTTTCGTTCCCCCAAAGCTTTATTATACAGAGTTGAATTATTATCTGACGAAAGTCGGGTTTTTATTTATTTAAATTGATAAATAAGCTAGTATATAGTTAGGGATTATTTAAAACAAAACAGAAGATGTTTAGGAAAATTATAGTAGGAATTTTTGTGGTGATT
>DAOWHU010000096.1 GCA_030641245.1 bacterium | reverse complement strand
TGGGAGATATTACTAATAATACTAGTTTTACCGCTTTTAGTGTTTTTAAGATGAATTAAAAGTTCTCTGGAGGTGGGCATGGTAATAAACAGAGAAAGCCGATCGAGAGGTCGGTTTTTTGGTGGGAATTATTTGACGTTTAGGGCTTGACAAAAAAAAATAATTGATTAAAATATAATTAGCAGTCTTGTGAGGAGAGTGCTAAGAGGTTCGTAAAGCTTAAAATAAGATGTTAACAGAGCGACAGAATGAAGTTTTAAAAATGATTATTCAGGAGTATTCAGATACGGCTATTCCAGTTAGCAGTGGGTTATTAATAGAGAAATATGATTCATCATTCTCATCGGCCACTTTAAGAAATGAAATGGCTAAATTGGAAGAACTTGGATTTTTGATACAGCCTCATGTTTCAGCTGGAAGAATTCCCAGTGATAAAGGTTATCGGTATTTTATAGACAATCTTCTGGACAGAGATAAAGTTGATTTGGATTATCAAAAAACATTAGAGTTGAAACTATTAAATCTTAGGACTAAGAATGCTCGATTAGAAAGGACTACTGCTAAATTGTTATCTTCAATGTCTCATTGTCTGGCTATTAGTGGGGTAGTTGACAAGAATGAATTTTATGACTTTGGAATGCATAATCTATTAGATGATCCGGAGTTGGCTAGTCAGAATGATTTATCAAAACTGATTATGGTCTTGGATGTGATTGACGAAAATTTAGACAAAGTATTAAGAGATATTCAGGATGGTGAAGTTCGAATTTTTATAGGAGAAGAAAATCCGATTCAGGAAGCTCAAAATTATTCGATGATTGTCTCTCCTTATGAAAGAAGCGATGGAGAGAGAGGCTTATTAGCAATAATTGGGCCCAAGAGAATGAAATACGAACAAAATAAGGGTTTGATTGAATTTATGAGAAGAGCTTTAGGTGGTCAAAAATATTTAATGTCATTATTATTGATGATTAATCTAATAAAATAAAAATATGGTCAAAGGAGGAGACAGTTTTGCTAGGACAGTTTTAACTATCAAGGTAGCGATTATTCGAGATAATAAAGAAGTACTTTTATTAAAAAGATCTAAAAAAAGCCTGAATTCAGGAAAATGGGATTTACCAGGAGGTCACTTGGATAAGGGAGAAACTATTAGGGAAGCAATTATCCGAGAAGTTCAAGAAGAAACTGGGCTAGAGATTGAAGTTGGAGAAATTTTAGGAACTACTGAATTTTCCAAAGAGGCCAAGCAATTTAAAGAGGAAAAAAGAGGTTTAAGATATTTAGCTTATTATAAAAGTGGAGAGGTTAAAATTAGCGGTGAACACCAGGATCACAAATGGCTTAGCTTTGAAAAAGCCTTTAAAAAACTTTCGGAAAAAGATGGGTTTGAGCAGGAAAAGCGAGTTGTCATTCAAAAAGCGCAGAAAGTTTTGGAAGCCGAAAGTGCATTATTGGGCTGGAAAAGAGCTTTAGCTGATCTAGAGAATTACAAGAAAAGAGCTGCTAAGGAAAACGCCGATTTTAAAAGATATTGCCTGGAAGACTATATTTTTGACCTGTTTCCAGTTTTGGATAATTTCGAATTAGCGCTCAAACATGTCCCAGAAGAAGAAGCTAGTAATAATTGGATAGTGGGAATTTTACATATTAAAAAGCAACTAGAAAATGTTCTGAATGAAAATGGAGTTAGTGTGATTGAAACTAAAGTTGGAGATGATTTTGATGAGAATATTCATGAAGTGATTGAAGGCAAGGTTAAAAAAGGAAAAGTTAAGGAGATCGCAAAGGTTGGTTATAAAATAGGAGGTAGAATTATTAGACCGGCGGTGATTAGAGTGAATTAGATAAAAAATATTAGTAATTAATTAAATAAATAAATAAAAATTATGGCAAAAGTATTAGGAATTGATTTAGGTACAACAAATTCTGCTATGGCAATAGTCGAAGGAGGACAACCTGAAATTTTAGAGAACAAAGAAGGAAATCGAACCACTTCTTCAGTAGTAGCGGTTAATAAAAAAAATGAAAGATTAGTGGGGCTTTTAGCTAAACGACAGGCTGTAACTAATCCAGAGAGTACTATTTTCTCTGCTAAGCGATTGATCGGTAGAAAGTTTTCTGATAAGCAGGTTCAAGAGGCTAAAAAAACTTTACCCTTTGAAATTAAAGAAGGGAAAAACGGTGAAGTTAATATCGTTATGAAAGGCAAAGATTATCGACCAGCCGAAATTTCCGCGATGATTTTACAGAAGTTGAAAGCTGATGCGGAAGATAAATTGGGCGAGAAAATTGAAGAAGCAGTGATTACTGTTCCAGCTTATTTCGATGATTCTCAAAGAAAGGCTACTAAAGACGCTGGTGAAATTGCAGGATTAAAAGTTCTAAGAATCATTAACGAACCAACTGCAGCTGCTTTGGCTTATGGATTTAACAAGAAGAAGGATGAGAAAATTGCAGTTTATGATTTGGGAGGAGGAACTTTTGATGTTTCTATTCTTGAAGTTGGCGAAGATACGGTGGAGGTTAAGTCTACTAATGGTGATACCTATTTAGGTGGAGATGATTTTGATCAAAAAGTTATCGACTGGATATTAGATGAGTTCAAAAAACAAGAAGGAATCGATTTATCAACGGATAATCTGGCTCTTCAACGAATTAAGGAATCGGCTGAAAAAGCCAAAGTCGAACTTTCTACTTCTCAAGAAACTGAAATCAATCAACCTTTCATAACTTCTGGTGATGAAGGGCCTAAACATTTAGTTTTGACTCTGAAGAGATCTAAGCTTGAAGAATTGGCTAATGATCTGGTTGATAGAACCTTAGAGCCTTGTGAAAAAGCCTTGAAGGATGCCGATCTCAAGGCTAGCGATATTAGTGAAGTTATCTTAGTTGGAGGACAAACTCGAATGCCTTTGGTTAAAAGTAAGGTCGAGCAGTTTTTTGGCAAAAAACCAAATGCCACTGTAAATCCTGACGAAGTGGTGGCCTCAGGAGCTGCTATTCAGGGAGGTGTTTTGCAGGGAGACGTTAAAGATGTTTTGCTTTTAGATGTTACTCCTTTGACTCTGGGGATTGAGACTATGGGCGGAGTTCGGACTTCATTGATTGAGAGAAACTCTACTGTTCCAATTAACAAATCTCAAATTTTTTCAACTGCTGCTGATAACCAGCCTTCTGTTGATATTCATGTTTTGCAAGGTGAAAGAGAGATGGTTGATGGAAACAAATCTTTAGGCCGATTTATTCTAGACGGGATTCCACCTGCTCCTCGAGGTGTTCCTCAAATTGAAGTATCCTTTGATATTGATGCCAATGGAATTCTCAAGGTAAGTGCTAAAGATAAAGCTACCGGTAAAGAGCAATCTATTCGAATTGAATCTTCTTCCGGGTTATCTGATGAAGAAATTGAAAAAATGAAAAAGGATGCCGAAAAGCATGCCGATGAAGACAAAAAAAAGAAAGAAGAAGTAGAGATTAGGAACACTGCTGATACTATGATCTTCACTACCGAAAAAGCTTTGAAGGAAGCTGGTGATAAAATTGCTGATGATAAGAAAAAACCAGTTGAAGAAAAGATCGAAGCTTTGAAGAAAATTAAAGATGGAGATGATATTGAAGTTATTAAAAAAGCTACCGAAGAACTTTCTCAAGAAGCTCAAAAGATTGGGCAAGAGCTTTATCAAGCTGCTCAACAAGCCGAAGAAAAGAGCAAGGGGAATGGACAAGCCGAAGGCGAAGAAGGAAAAGACGAGCCTAATGTCAAAGATGTGGAAGTAGAAGAAGATAAACAAGAGGAAGGGAGAGAGGAAGAAAAAAAATAATTACCAAATTATTTTTAAGAAAAGCGGGGTTTCAGACCTCGCTTTTGTTTTGATAGGGATAGTTATCGCATATGTACTTACATATGTAAGTACATAATTTCTTAGTATATTTTATAATAAGTACTAAGGTAAAATTTTCCCCGTCTGCTTTAATTTAAAGAGACGGGGTAAATAATGTAAATCAGTGAATTGTGGCAGATTCTCGGTTGTTTTTGATAGGATGGATTTCTAGATCAAAGATTAAAGAAGAATTGCTTTTTCTCTGTAAACTTTTTTGAAGTTCATCCTTCTTGGATTCATCGATTACCCAAACAAAAAATAATCCGCTTTTCAATAAAATTGAGTGAAAGCCTGAGTAAGAAGCTAAAAAGTTCTCACCGATTTTGTCTTGAATTAAATAAACTAGACCTTCGTGGCTGGCTCCATTTTCTGCAAAAAGTATAATGGTTATATCGGTTACAAAGATTCGACAACCATCAAGTTCTGTGTTGCAGGGTAAAAAGGACAATTCTTTCAAAAGTTTTGCTTTGTTCATTTAGTACCTCCCAATACTAAAAGTTTAAATTTGTCTAACCATTTATTTCAATTTAACAATTAATAAAGCATTAGTCAATTTCTTGAATATTTTTTCTATACAAATTTTTTAAAAATGTTAATATATAGATACGAGATGATTATAAAAAGTAAAATATATATATGGGAGTTACATTAATTGCCGTCTCAGTGGTGATAGGAGTTTTGGTTCTATGGGGAATTGGTTTTTATAATGGATTGATTAAATTAAAAAATCGAGTTGATGAAGCCTGGTCGGATATCGATGTTCAATTGAAAAGGCGTTACGATTTAATTCCAAATTTGATTCAAACAGTTAAAGGTTATGCCAAGCATGAGAAAGAAGTTTTAGAAAGTGTAACTGAAGCTCGAACTCGAGCGATGGGAGCCAGTGATCCAAAAGATCAAATCGAAGCTGAGAATATGCTTTCGGAAACTCTAAAATCGCTCTTTGCGGTTTCAGAAAATTATCCGGATCTAAAAGCTAATGAAAATTTTCTAGAATTGCAAAAAGAATTATCAGATACTGAAAATAAAATTCAGGCTTCTCGAAGGTTCTATAATGGTAATGTCCGGGACTTTAATACTAAAATTCAGACTTTTCCTAATAATATGATTGCAGGAACTTTGAATTTTAAGGACAGGGATTTTTTTGAAGCAGGAGACGAAGAAAAGAAAAACGTTAAAGTTGAATTCTAGTTACATTACTATCTAGTATATGGCAGACTGAATACTGAATACTATTTCATGACCCTCTACAATCAAAAAGATAAAAACATTTGTTTAACCTGGTTCTATTTAATTGGCTTCCTAGTGTTTGTTATTGTTGTTGGTTGGGTATTTTCTCAGGCTCTAGGAAATTCTTCGATTTTGTATGGAGCAATTGTTTTTGCAGTGTTTATGAATTTTATCAGTTATTGGTGGAGTGACAAAATTGTTTTAGCTATGAACGGAGCAAAGAGGATTGACAGGAAAAATAATCGAGAAATTTATAATTTAGTAGAAAATCTTTGCATCATCGCTGGGTTGCCAGTTCCTAATATCTATATCATTGGGGACGCTTCACCGAACGCTTTTGCGACTGGGCGAAATCCAGAGCATGCTGTAATAGCTTTGACGACCGGTCTGATTAAAATTTTAGATAGATCAGAGCTGGAAGGAGTTATTGCTCATGAGCTTTCTCATATTGGTAATCGAGATATTTTACTAGGAACAGTGGTGACAGTTTTAGTTGGATTTATAGCTATATTAGCGGATTGGTTTTTTAGGATGAGTATTTTTGGTCGATTGGGTGGCGATGATAACAAAAGTAGTCAGATTCAATTAATTTTTACTTTAATGGCGATTGTCTTAGCAATTTTAGCTCCAATTGGAGCGATGTTAATGCAGATGGCCATTTCTCGGAAAAGAGAATATTTAGCGGATGCCGATGGAGCTTTGCTGACTAGATACCCAGAGGGGCTAGCTAGAGCCCTAGAAAAGCTATCTCAATCTCCAGTGAATCTCAAGCGGACTAATAAATCGATGGCTCATATGTATATAGTTAATCCATTGAAAGGCAAAAAGGCCAAAGGTTTTGTCACCAAACTTTTTATGACTCATCCGCCGATCGAAGAAAGGATTATCAAATTAAAGGGAATGGCTAAATAAAATCAGTATTTTCTTATATATATTAATTTCTTAAAAAAATATTATGGTAGAAAAAAAGAAAAAAACTGCTCCGAAAACAGGAGCCGGAAATGTTCCTAGTGAGTCAAAAGACATCCAGGAAAACAAGATTCTTGCGATGTTGAGCTATTTGGGAATCCTATTTTTGATTCCCTTGTTGTTGAAACCAAATAGCAAATTCGTTAAGTTTCATGTTAAGCAAGGAATAATTTTAACGATAGGGTGGGTCATTGGAATGGTGTTGTATCCATTTTTAGGGTTGGGATTTTTGTTGCATATTGCCATTATTGTTTTCTCTATTATGGGGATAATTAATGTTTCGGAGGGGAAAACAAAAAAACTTCCGATTATTTCTGATTTAGCGGAAAAGTTGAAGTTTTAGAAAAAATATTATTTAAGTTTAGACAAAAACAAAATCATGAGGAGGACTAAAATCGTTGCAACGATTGGACCAACTTCGGAAAAAGTTGAAGTTTTGAGTGCTATGATAAAGGCTGGGTTAAATGTTTGCCGGTTAAATTTTTCGCATGGTGATCAGCGTTGGCATCAAAATGCCATTAAAAAAATTTGCAAAGCTTCTAAATTAGCCGGAAAAAGAGTTGGCATAATGGCTGATATTCAAGGGCCCAGAATTCGGATAGTTAATGACAAAAATTTAAAAGTCAAAAAAAACGAACGAGTTTTAGTGGCTGATGAGCATTGTCAGAGAATGTATGGGCGGAAAAAGGAAATTACTTTGGATTGGCTGGGCTTTCATAATTTTATAAAAGTCGGTGACAAAATTTTCATTGAAGACGGCTTTATTGAGTTGCGAGTGATTAATCTTAAAAAAGATGCCTGTATCGCCAAGGTAATTTTTGGTGGAATAGTTAAGAAGCACAAAGGGGTTAATATCCCTCGAATTTCTTCTCACATGGGGTTTCTGACCGAAAAAGATCATCAAGATCTGGATTTCGTAATACCGTTGGGAGTTGATTTTCTAGCAGTATCTTTTGTGGCTAATAGAAAACAGTTGATTAATTTGAGAAAAATAGTTAGTCAGAATTTGCAAAAAGAAAAAAAACTTTATCGATCAAAGAACATTCATCGACACAAAAATAATTCAAAGTTAGCTTACCCTTGGATTATTTCTAAGATTGAGAAAAAAGAAGCGGTCAGAAACATTGATGGAATCATTGAAGAATCAGATGCAATTATGGTGGCTCGAGGGGATTTAGCAATTGAACTACCTCAGGAGGATGTGATCATTACTCAAAAAATGATTATCGAGAAATGTATCAAAGCCCGTAAGCCCGTAATTGTGGCTACTCAGATGATGGCTTCAATGGAGGAAAAGGCTCGGCCAACCCGAGCTGAAATTTCTGATATTACTAATGCGGTTGTAGACGGAGCAGATGCCGTAATGTTTAGTGCCGAAACTACAGTGGGGGCTTTTCCAGTTCGAGTAATAGAAACGGCTGACAAAATTATTAGAAAGGCAGAAGAGTCTTCTTTTAATGATCGTCCTATGAAAAGAATGGGAAGGTTTACTAGAACTATTTTGAAAATGAGAAGAGTTTCTAAAACAAACAGAGTTCGAAGAGTTGAAATAGAGAATTTACAAGAAGCATTGGGGTTGGCGACTTTACGACAAGAAGATTTTGCCATTAAATTAAAAACTTATAATAAGAGCTATAAGAGGAAGGGGTGTTTGATTTGGGGGACAAGGTAGGTTAATTAACAATGAGCAATAGAAACACCACCTGAGGGGTGTTTTTAGGTTAAGCTTTACAATTAGTCTTAAGAACGTTATCTTGATGTTTGTGGTAAGGTGTCTGAATGGGTTTAGTGTGAGCAAGCATTTAGCAGAGCTCAAAAGAATTCAGGGAGTGTGAAGACACAATTTTTTGTAGAGGTATCGTCGAGTATATGGTGAGGTGTCCGAGTGGTCGAAGGAGCACGCTTGGAAAGCGTGTGTGTGTTTTCACACCAAGGGTTCGAATCCCTTTCTCACCGCCAGAATAAAAAAGCCCGTTAGGGCTTTTTTATGATAACTGGCGGAGAGGAAAGGATTCAAGCCAAACGCAGGCACTAGATTGAGAGCTAGCGAGCAATTATAAAAAGCGTGCCGAGTTCGGGGAGGAACCACTTAACGAATGCAAGTCGTTAGGCGAAGTATGAGTTTAGTGAGTTGACCCTTCGAATCCCTTTCTCTCAAATT
>DAOWHU010000022.1 GCA_030641245.1 bacterium | reverse complement strand
TGGAAAAAATAAAATTTAAAAATTCTAGCAAAAAGGCCGAGTGGACAAAATTAGCAAAAGAAACAAATAAAGATAAAATAGGTTATTTATTCGGCAATTTACATATAAAAGGATTTTGTGATATCACTGAAGGCGGCGGTGCCAAGGATACACCAAAAAGAATAAGGATTAATCCTAACGGTTTGTTGCTGGGAGAGTTGCTTTTTGAGGGTTATTGTTCTGAAAGTTTTTTAAAAAGCAATTTTCATATTTATAAGTGGGGTTATGGTGTGTGGAGAACGTTAGTATCAATTTCTATATTTACTATTATCTGGATATTCTTTAATAGTTTTTATCAATTTATAAATATTTTTTTAAAATAATTTTTAAATCTAAGATGCAAAAAGTTTCTAATAAAAAATGGGGGGACATAGGGGAGTTGGAAATTGTAGATTTGGTCGAATGTCCTAATTGTGGAAAAAGTCTAATGCTTTTACCACCAAATTATCCTTTATATGATGTTCAGTGCACAGGCTGTTCTTTTCGGGCCCAAGTGAAAACTAATAGAAGCAAACCCAAGGCTCAAATTTTTGGAGCAGGTTGGGCTATTATGGAAAAAGTCTTGAAAAGTGGTTTTTTGACACCGCCTTTGATCACAAATTTTAGATGGAAGGAGAAAGAAGAAGTAAAACAAGAAATAAGATTTTACCCTTTTGTTTCAAAACAAAATTTAAAAAAATATCAATTACCGCCAACTGTTAAAAGAGCCAATTATTGGATGTTTAATTATGTTGGTTTAGACAAATTGCCTTATTTTGTTGTTTATAAAAAATAAAATAAAAAAATGAGAAGGAATTTAGAGGACAGAAATATTCGTAAAATTTTGAGGAATGGGGATAGTTATGCGGTGACATTGCCGATTGAAATAGTGAGGGAATTAAAATGGATTAAAAAGCAAAAGGTAGTGGTCAGAAAATCGGGAAGTAAAATTATTATTGAAGATTGGAAGCGTTGAGTTTTTGATATTGAGTGGGCTAAAGAAATACTGATTTAAATACTGATTTAAATCAGTATTTATTTTTTTGTTAAGTAACTTGTTCAGTAATACTTTCTTGATTTGAGTCGCTTCTGTCTGGAAATGAAAAGAACCTTGCGGTGGTTGATACCGCAAGGTTCTTTTTTGTTCAATTTTAACAAAATAATAATTTAAAATTGACCTGATGTTGCAAAAAATCTTTCGCGACTGTTTTCAATTCCTCCGTAGAAAGTCGCTTCCCAGTTTGGGTGTTCCGTTCCTTGCTTATTAGCAGTGATTCCATTGATAGTCTGAGAAAATTCTCCGCTGAAAGCGATGGATAATTTACCAGATGGGCCGAAATAGAACCGGAGTCCGTCTTTGACTTCTTCTTTGCTAGCCCATAGCCAGAAATAGAATTGGGCTAGGTCGTTGGTGAAGTCAGTTCGAAAATTCAAACTGTTTTCCCCAAGAGGAATTGTTCTGCAGATTGTGGATCCCATTACAGCAAACTCTCTTCGCACCAACCCGTACCAGAAATTATCTGGTTTGTAGGGGGTTTCGTTTGATTTTTTGACAAACAAAATTCCTTTTAAATAAAGGGGATCATCAGACATGGTAATTTCTTCTTTTTCGTCGTAACTTTCCAGAGCGTCAAAGATAGGTCTGATTCTATTTGCAGGCTCATCGTTCAGGTAGGCCAGAATGATACTGGCAACAAAAATTTGACGTTCCTGATCGAGAGTTTGCCAGATGTTGGGAATTAATTGGCGATAAGTTTCGTAAGTGTGCCGATAAGCAAAACAATCAGATTCAAGTTTTTTGTCAATAAAGCCTTTTAAGGCATGCTCCAGTACAATTTTTTCGCCAGGAAAGTTTTTTTTGTCTTTCTCCTGGAGATCTCTGGAGATTATCAGGCATTCCAAGAAATAGTCGAAAGAATTTTCGATTAGGCAAAAATATTTTGCCAATAGTTCAGCTTGAGGCCCTTTGTTTTCGTAAGCGGTTAAGACTTTTAAACGAGCGAGTCCAGGTATTTCTTCTGGCATCGGCATGGTCATTCTCCTTTTCTGTTATAAGTAGTTATTTCAAGCTGCTTCTTTTGAATGATACATAGTAGCTCGAATTTAACAAATAGTCAATAATAAAAACTATTTTTTACGCGAACTTTTTAAGTTTTTGCTTGAATCTAATGTTGAAATTTGGGATTAGAAAAGTTAAGCTACTATTGCAAACTTTGGTGGGGGTTTGCGTATATATTAAAGCAGGAAGGAATATTATAATATTTTAAGGTTGTTCGATGAAAGTCGATTTGGCAAAATCTTCTGATGAGGATTTAGTTAAAAAGGTGGTAGAAAATCCAGATCATTTAACTTTCCTGGTGGATCGATATTGGCAGAAACTTTTTTGGTTTGTAAAAAGAATGTCGTATTTTTCTTCGGAGGACATCGAAGATATTTTGCAAGAAGTTTTTATAAAAGTTTACAAAAATATTAATAGCTTCGATGATTCCTATAGGTTTTCCACGTGGGTTTTTCAGATTACTCGGAATACTACCATCGATGCTATTCGGAAAAATAGTGTTCGACCACAGGAGGTTGGTCTTGAGCAAGATGATTTGAAAATGATATTTTCCGAGAACGGAATTGGGATTGAAGAACAAATGATCAATAAAGAGAAGCTCAAAGAAGCTGAAAAAATTATCAATTCCTTGCCATTGAAATATCGCGAAGTAATGATTTTGAAATTTTTAGAAGAGAAAAACTACGAAGAGATAATGGACATTGTTAAAAAACCGAAGGGGACCGTGGCTTCTTTGCTCAATAGAGGGAAAACTATTTTCCTAGAAAAAGCCAAAACGCAAAAATTAATTTTGGATATTTAATTAAAATATATGACCAAGAAAAAAGGAATTAACCAAATACTAGAAAAAATCAAAAAGGAGGAGATTAAACCTACTCCTAAATGGCAATGCCGATTAATCAACGGTGCTTTTTGGTTAGCGGTAGTAGCGGCGGTGATTTTGAGCTCGATTTTTCTCTCGGTTATTTTAATCAATCTTTTTGAAATTCCGTTAGAAACTTTTCGATATTTACAAGCTGGTCGATATGCCAGAATCGCTTTCGAACTCTTTCCTTTCGTAGGACTATTTTTAGTAGTAATTTCGCTGATTTTGGGATTGCTGGCTTTTCATAAAACTAAATATGGTTATCGATATAACTTTATTTTGTTAACCAGTGTTTTATTGGCGGTAGTTTTATTGGTTGGCTTTGGGTTGCATGGATTTAAAATCAGTAAACCTTTGCGAGAATTTACAGAAAGTCAAATTCCGTATGATCTCAGGGGCGGTATTTTTAATAAAGCTCAAAGGTCGGTTTTGATTGAAGAAGGTTTGTTGGGAGGGGAGATTATCAGAGAAACAAAAAACAAGCTTTTTATAAAAAACTTGCTTAGTGATAAGTGGGAAGTAAGCTATGATAATGAAACTAAAATCAGAAATTGTACTGAATTGAAAATAGGCGATCAGGTCGTTATCGTTGGAGAAAGCCAAGGGAGATTTTCTTTCAAGGCTTTTGTGATCAAGAAGGTGGAAGGTTGTCTGGGTTGCGGAACCCCAAGCGTGAAAGGAGCCCAGAATAAGTTTCTAGATAAACCTCATTACCAACAGCGCTAATATAAAGAACATTAGAGAAAGCAAGGACTTAGCAAAAGCTTTTTCCTTATTAAGTTCTGGAATTAAATCGGAGGCAGCGATATAAATAAATCCACCGGCAGTAATTGGAATTAACCATTGAGTAATTTGCTCGGTGTTTAATATTACTAAATAACCTAATAAAGCTCCTAAGATTGCGAAGAGGGCCGAAAACAAATTGTATAGAATGGCTTTTTGTTTAGAGAATCCGCTGTAAAGCAAAACTCCAAAATCGCTAATCTCTTGGGGAATTTCGTGAAGAGCGACTGAAAGAGTGGTTACTATTCCTAGATTAGTATCAACTGAAAAAGCGGCTACGATAACTATTCCATCAATAAAATTATGTAAAGCGTCGCCGAATAAATTTTGAAAACCTAAAATTTTATGTTCGTCGCAATGCTGATTTTGACAGTGATGCCAGTGGAGAACTTTCTCCAAAATAAAAAAAAGTATAAAGCCAAGCATTGTTGCTTGGAAAACAAAAGCGGGTAAATCTTTTTCTAGGGATTCTGGAATCAAATGGAAAAAAGCGCCTCCCAATAGAGATCCAGCTGAAAAACTGATAAAGAAGAAGAGAATTTTCTGGAGAACTTTTTCTTTAATGGCTAGAGTGAAAATTCCGATTAGGGAAATCAGGCTAATTATAAGCGTAGCTATTAAGGCATAAAATAAAACCATATCGTGCTTGGGGTTCCCATGTTTGGTGCACTTCTTTGTTGAAATTTCCGCTTTTCGTTCGCCGTATCGTTCAATACGTTTCTCTTGATGCTCAATTTCGCCTCGAATTGCGCTTAAACCTAAAAACCCTATTTTTTAAAAACAATTTATCCAATTAGATTTTACAAGAACTAGCCATGATTGACAAGTTTTGCAGTTTTTGGAAAAATAGATTAGAATAATTTTGTATTTTAAAAAATTAACGCAAATCATGAAACCTATTCTGTTTTCAGTTCTAGTAATCTCAATATTTATTTTTTCGGGTTGTTCAGATTCGAAAGAAGAAGAATTAAACAAGAAATTAAACAATATTCAATTTGAGGAAAAAGAGGATTCTATGGAAACCACCAAAGAGGCCCCTGCAGAGTCCTCTAAAAATAATAATTTAAAACAACCAATGTCTATGAAATTTGATGAAGAACAAATTATAGTGATGGAAACTAGCTTAGGGGATATAAAAATTAAACTTTTTACTCTTGATGCACCTAAAACCGTCAACAACTTTTTGAAGCTAGCGGAGTCTAATTTTTATGATGGAACTAAATTTCATCGAGTTATAAAAGGTTTTATGATTCAGGCTGGAGACCCTTTGTCAAAAGAAGATGATTGGTCAAAGCATGGAACCGGTGGCCCTGGTTATACCTTTGAGGATGAATTTAATGATCATAAATTAATACGAGGTTCATTGGCAATGGCTAATTCTGGTCCAAATACTAACGGTTCTCAATTTTTTATTGTAACAGTCGAAGAAACCACCTGGTTAGATGGAAAACATACTAATTTTGGGGAAGTCTTAGAGGGAATGGAAGTAGTCGATAAAATTGAAAATATGGAAGCTGATGAACGGGACCATCCTTTGGAGGATATTGTGATAAAAAGTATTAAAATAGTTGAGGAAAAATAAAGAAATGCCTCAAAAATGGACTTATAAACTCTGGACAAACTTTAATAGTCGCATATAATGAGCGAGGTTCTTTTTTTTGAAAATCAAGATAATGGAGGGTATAAATTTAAAACAAAATTAGATTTATTATCTGTGAAAAATACTGCGTAAAATCGCAGTGTTTTTTATTTATAATTACATGGGACTGTTCCTAAACCCCAATTTTTGTTTAAATTTATAAATTTTGGTTGCAACTTGTTTCGTAAAGTTCACAAATACACCATATTCACCAACTTTCCTTAATTGCGTTTCGCTCAAAATTTATAAATTTAATTCGAAAAGCGAGCTTGGAAGCAGTCCCTTTATTTTTTTTAAAAAATGGGCTATATTAAAAGATGTAATAAATTATTTTGAAAGCTATCAAAACAAAAGAAAAAATCAAAAAATATTTTAAAAAAGTTGACAAGGAAATCCTGGTTTTTTTATTGGGTTTGATGTTATTGGCTGGACTAGTTCGAGGTTATAACTTTAAAGAATGGCTATTGGTTCGAGCCGATCAAGTTCGTGATTCTGAAATGTCCAGAGAGGTCTTAGATAATGGGATTAGTCATTTAAGATTGCTGGGTCCTAAAATTACGAGCGTCAAATTACCTGGGGATAGTGGCAAAGGCGATACTCTCAACATGGGACCTTATTACTATTACAGTCAGGCTCTTTCCATGAAAATTTTTGGGACTCCCAGTCCTTGGACAATTGCTATTCCAGATTTTATTCTGTCTCTCCTGGCCATCCCTTTTTTCTATTTGATTATTTCCAAATTCTTCACTAGAAAAATTAGCCTTATTACCACCACTCTGTTCAGCTTTTCATTTTTGATTATTCAATATTCTCGATTTTCTTGGAATCCTAATCAACTTGTTTTTTGGCAAGTGTTACTAATTTATTTTTTGCTACAGTTCGCTGAAAAAAAATTCAAAGCCGGTTATTGGTTGCTAGGGGCCTTTTTATCCTTATTGGTTATTTCCCAAGTACATTTTTTAGCCACTTCTGCCACCGTTCTTATTTTTATTACATTTTTCATTTATCAAAAAGGTTGGCTTAAATTAAAGTTAAAACATTATTTGATAGCTGTCTTAATGGTAATAGTTTTTTATATACCAGTAGTTGTCAGTGATATAAAAAATGACGGGGACAATTATAAACGATTTATAGTTGGAATTACTCAGCAAAGTAGCGAAGAAAGTTTAACTGACAATATTTTAGAGAATATTGAAAAAAGTGCTCGTTTTTATTTTTATTTTCCTTTGCCGATAAGCGAAGAAGAGCTTCAATCGATACAAACGGTTAGATTCTTTTACCTAGTATTTTCGCTAGGCTTGGTCTGGATGGTCTTTATAGGGAGAAGCAAATTTTTGAAATCAATTAACCCAAAACAAAAAAAGGTTTTAGCCTTTTTGATCTTGCTATACTTTGGTTTCTTCTTTTTTGTAAACATTAGCGTGGCTGATCGTTTGGAAAAACCTCGCTACTGGTTATCAATCGCTCCAATCGCTTTTTTTATTTTAGCTTTTTGGCTAGAGTTGATTAACAAGATAAACAAAAGATATTGGTCAGTGGTATTGATGGTGGGAGTGGTTGGGTTCTT
>DAOWHU010000048.1 GCA_030641245.1 bacterium | reverse complement strand
TTTTGCTAAAACTGACATCGGGAAGGAAGTTGTTAAAAAAATATCAGCTAAAATTCTTGGGATAGGACCTAGGGATGAGGCTCTCATTGTAAAGGCGATAAATTTTTTGATTTTCAGTATCATGAACTTAGAAGGAGAAAATGCCGAAGATAAAATTAAGGAAACCAGCAAAAAAGTTGAAAAATTCCTTGAAAATCTTGAAAAAAATGGCTTCAGCCGTTGGTGGTTCAGAAACGCTTTGGCTGTTATGAGAGACGGTGATGCCAAAGGTGAAAACCAGGCCGCTGTAACTCTTGGAAGAATTATTTTAGAAGAAGACTTTGAAGAGCAAGTTAAGGTTGCTGGAGGAGACCTAGTTCGGAAAACTTATCTGCAAAAAGCCTCCGATGGATGGTTGGTTGTGCAAGATAAATTCGGTAGTTTTGACGTCCTAGTGGATTCAAGTAAATTTTTGCCAATTTTATCTCAGGGAGCTGAAGACTTTAAAAGAGGCTTTTCAACGCCTTTTGTCTCAAGTTTATGGGTCAAACGGTCATTAATAATAATCGGAGTTGCTTTTCTCGTCGCTCTGGCAATCTTTATATAAGGAGGATCGGTATGTTTAATTTAACAGGAAGATTTGTCAGGGGGTACCTTTCCATTCTTGTAATTTTATACGGAACCATATTTTTTATGGTTACAGTATTTAGTTTCAAGCACGGGTCATTTCTCTTGGGGGTTATGATGGCAATAGCTCTGACAATGAGTGCTTTATCAGTCATAACAGTCCCTTTTACCAACAAAAACATTTTTCCAATTATTCCCAACAAATTTTTTTGGGGAACAGTTTTAGTTATTGTTTTTCTTGCCAACGGAGCTTATTTCGTCTTAGGCAAAGAGAAAATAGACAGTCAAAAAGGGCTGTTTTCCTCCAAGGTGGGCTCAAGTGTCATTAGTGATCAGGTTGCCACGGGAAAGGAAAAGACCTATAGCATTAAAGGGTGCTATGTCTATTATCCCAACGGTGAAAAGAGAGAAGGGAAAGATGGCCGGTGGGTTATGAAAGAAACTAAAGTTCGTTTTCTTGAGAATATCTCTATCGGCGATGGTGCGGAGGCTTTTGCTTTGGTGATGTTGGCTAATAATGCTGGACATTTTTATCAAGGAGAAAAAGTCATGGTTCCGGTATCTTCTCTTGAAAAGAAACCTCAATCTCAAACCCAGGCTTCCGGCGGGATTTCCAAAAAAGAAGAAGGAAAATCCCTCCTGGAATCGGTCAAAGGCGTCTTTTCAAAGGCGCCGTCAGAAACCAAGGGAGTCGTTATCTTGACTCCCGAGCAGGTTAAAAATCAAGATCTCTACGGAGATTCTGATGACAAACTAAAGCTGTATTTTCCAGGTTTTGATAAGGGAGATATAGTAGAGTTCGAAGAAGATTTTTTTCTTCGAACAACCGGAAAATCTTCTCATTATACTGTGTTGTTTGCAGATAATAGAAGAATCAAAAAAATTTTGGGGGATTACATTCCTAAAGGGACCCGATTTCAGGTCAGAGAAAACTCTCCGACCTTATTATTTTCAAGTGTCGGAGCTCGACAGGTAAGCTTCAGTAGCCTGAAATTAAAAAAGATTAATTAAAAAAAGTCGCGGATGATAAAATTATCATTTCGCGGCTTTTTGGCGTCAAAAAAGCTGTTTTTGAATAATGCTTTATAAAATTCCTTGTAAAAACCAATCAATACTTTGAATTATGATATAGCTTCCACCTACTATTGCTATGGCAATAATTGAATAATGAAAATATTGCTTGGCGTTTTCAACATTTTGGCTACGAGCATCGCCCATAGAAAATAAATACATTAAACCAGTTATTACAAAGGCCAAAACGGCTAAAATTAGAAAAATAGTCAACAACCAACTAGTGAAGTTAGTAAGCACTCCCATAATACCTCCACTAGGGTCTGGCAGCCCAGTTCCGGTGGGAATAGTGATTCCTTCAGCTTGAACGATAGAGACTGAGAATAGAGATAGAAACAGAGGAAAAAGTAGTTTCATTTTTATAAATTAATTATTGGGAGAGGGTTCTTATTAGTAAATATTACCAAGTAATATTCCATCAATTAGAGAAATTATTATATAGCCTGACAAGCCAACGACTATGCCTATAATTGAATATTTAATCATATTTTTGGCTCTTTCGGTGTTATCAGTACTAGTGCCGGCCATCAAAAACATAACTCCAGCCACTACAAAAGCTAAAACCGATAGAATTGTAAAAAGCATTAAAATCCAAAGCAGAAAATTATCAACAATATCGTAGACGCTGGCGTTAGGAAGTTGAAAAGTACCAGCAGCAGTCATCCCGGTGGTCCAATTGGCATGAACTGCTATCAAAGGAGTCAATAATAGAAGAGTAGAACTTAGAATAGTTTTTGTTTTTTTCATTTTATATAAAAAATTTTATTAAATTTACAATTATATAGC
Organism: bacterium; assembly: GCA_030641245.1. Taxonomy (GTDB): domain Bacteria; phylum Patescibacteriota; class Minisyncoccia; order Moranbacterales; family DUUL01; genus UBA2773. The sequence goes on along the minus strand of DAOWHU010000048.1, from coordinate 16,720 downwards.
CAATTAAAGCTAAAACTAGACCAAGAGTTGCTAGTCGCCATAAACTGTGAGCGGTATCGAGGACGTTCTCATCTCCTCCAGCTGATACAAAATGGACTCCAGAGGCGATTAATATCAATAACGATAGAATAAATACTAAAGCTAATCCAACACTAGTGAAATGCAAGATGCTGTTTAGGGTGTTGGCAGATGGCAAATCCGCTCCAGCTTCTTTCTGGGAAACTGATTGAAATTCAGCCAAAGCCATCTGTCCGTAAACCAGCCAACAAAATCCTCCCAGATAATATTTTTTGTTTATTTTTGTCATTGATTGTATTTTATCATTTAAAAATAAAAAAACAAGCGGTTAACCTGTTTTTTTATTTTAAGTAAAATGTGTTTGACTCAAAACTAAGTTTGAACAGTTCCTCCAAGAATTGAACTCACCACATTAACTACGATATAACCGATTAAAGCCACGATAATACCGATAATTGAGTATTGCAACCATTTTTTGGCGTCTTCTCCTCGCTCTGATCCTCCAGCAGTTACAAACATAACGCCAGAAACCACAAAGCCAATAACTGCCAAAACAGTAATTAGTAATAATAGCCAATTTAAAATGGTAACGATAATATCATAGACGGAGGTAGATTCTAGCCCAGTTCCACCTTGTCCTTGATCTGGACTAAATTGGGCTCCGGTGATCAATGGTAAACTAAAAACGACAGCTAATACCGCAAAAGATAAGATATGTTTAGTTGTTTTTTTCATTGTTTCACCCCCCTTCTTTTTTTTGTCATTTATTTTATTTTATTAAGTCTCTATAAACCAAATAATCTGTTTTACAATAATTAAGGCTGAGCCAGCGACCAAAAGACCAATCAGAGAATAAGTTATATTGGCTTTAGCTTTTTCTGCTTTAGAGGTGTCTCCTAGGCTAGTTAAATATAAAATACTGCTAATTACTAAGCTAATTATAGCAAGGATGCCGATAATTGACAACAAAAAGGATAAAGTGTTGGATATGATATTCGTTAGACTGGGAGCGCTAGCTAGATCGGTTGGCATAGCACCTCCATTTAAAACAATTATTTGGATTTCTTTTAAAAAACTAGGTCCAGCTAAAGCCAAAGCTAATCCAACCAAAGAACCAACCCAGATTTTTTTAGCAGTTCCGATAAGAGTATTGTTACCAGTGCTAGAAGCAATTAGATAAATTACCCCACCAATAACCATAAACAAAACTCCCAGGAAAGCGATGATGTTCAAAATTCCGTTTAGGATGGCCTGGAAGAAAAGAGTGATGTTTCCAGCGGTTCCAACTGGGTTACCAAAAGAAATATCTACGGCCCAAACAACACTAGGGATAATCAGAAAACAGAAGCCGAAGATAGATAATTTTTTTTTAGTTGTCATATCCTTAAATGCTTAAAAAAGTAATTAGCGTTTGAATTATAATCAAAGATCCGCCTGAAATTACTAAAGCTAGAACAGAATAGAGAGCGATTTTTTTAGCTCGGTCTACTTTTTCTCGATTTCCCATTGAGCTTAAGTAAGCGTAACCACTATAAATTAAACTCATTAAAGCTAGAACTCCGATTAAGGTCAATATAAATTCCAGGACATTTTTTAAGATATCGTAAATTGAATTAGCGTTAATAATGACGTATCCACCTCCTCCTGCTCCCAGGACTAAATCTTTTATTTCTTTTAACAGAGAAGGACCGGCAACCGCTAGAGCAAATCCAATTAAAGCATAAATTATGGTATTTTTAGCTAAAGTTATCTGGCTGTCTTTGCCAGCAGCGGTTAAATAAAGCACTCCTCCAATTACGATAAAGATTACCGCTAACCAACCCGCTATTCCCTGGATGGAAACTAAGAATCCTTCTAGAAGACTGGTCAGATTATTATGGGTAGGGCTGAGAGGGTTTGCGTAGTTATAATTAAAAGCGGATTGGCATCTCTGAACAGTCAAAAACAGAGAAAAAGTTAAAAAGGCTGTTATAACATAGATATATTTTTTCATTTAAAAAATTTAGATTGAATATGGAATTTGGTAATAATTTTTTGAGAAGAAGTTAGTCAACAAGTTGGTCAAATTGACTATTGGTATCACAGGTAAATTCAAACCAACTAGTAGTTCCTTTTCCAACCATGTTTCCGGTAGACAAGAAAGTTAGCAAGGTAAAAACCAACAACCAACCAGCTAACATTAAGGCAAAACCTATTAAAGTTTTGGTGATAATATTTTTGGCAATTCCGACTAAAGAAGGATTACCCATTGAAACTATGTAGACAACTCCGCCAATAGTCAAAAGCAGAATAGCCGTTACTATAAGTAATGACAGCATTAAATCAAAAACATTTTTTAGCAAAAGAAACAAGTGGCATAAAGTACAACTCTCAGTTTCGTTGGTAGGAGTTCCTGGGTCATTAGTTTGTCTCCCGCAGGGGACCAAATGACCTTTTAGGAGTAGAAATCCGCCAGTGGAGCCTTCTTGGTAAGCCGCTGCATCGATTGGTGTTATAATTCCGCTCGGGCTACAACAAACGGTTCCTGAGGCGCATGGATCATAAGTTCCTGCTTGGATTTGTTTGCAGGATCCAGTATTTATACAAGTTCCCCCAGAGTCAGTGCAAGTTGCTGCTTGGGTAAATAAGGGCAAACAAAACAAAAAACAAATTGTAAAAAATATCTTATTTAATTTGCTAGCAAAAAATGATCGCATTTTATTATTTAATCAAATTATTAATTCTGGCTTCGGCTGACTTCAAAGCGTCGAAAGAAGTTTTAGTTCCAGAAACGACTTCATTGATCATCTTAACAAAAATTTCCTCCACTACTAAATTTTTAGGTTGAGCCCAGGATTTAGCAGTTAAGCCTTGAATGGCAAATTCACTCAATTCCGAATCGTTTTTTTGTTTTTCTATTAAATCTTTTCTAGCCGCTGGTTTGTTGGTATTTTCTAAATATCTTTCGTTAGGATCAAAGTCTAGAGTCGGGGCTTTGTCACCAGTAATTGGTTGGGTGGTTAAATATTGAATGTATTTCCAAGATTCTTTGATTCGATCTTCCTGATTGTGGGTAATCGGTTGTCCTGAAGCAATCGGTTGCAATTCTTTATTTTTAGTGACTGCTAATCCCCAATAGTTAGAAAAATTAATTTTGCTAGTGAGATTTTGCTGGGGAATAGGAGCGGTATCAAAATTCAATTTAGGAGATTCTTCTTTGAGTCGATTTTTCCAATAGGCATAGTTGATCATCATAGCGGTTTTACCAGATCGAAAACTATCAATAGAGTAATCCATGGTTGAATTCCAAGTATAGGCTTTGGATCCTGCCAAGGCAAATTGAGTATAAAAATCTAAGACATTGGCTGATTGTTGATTACTCGAGAAGCGAGCCCTCCGAGTTTTTTTATTGTAAATTTCAATGTCTTCTTGCATTAGCATTAATGTTAGAATATCAGAAGCCCTATTAATTCCACCTGGTTTCTCAGATCTTCCCAGGGCAATAGCTGACTGCGTGATGTTACCGTTAGAATCAATTCGAGTCAAATAGTCCACGTAGTCTATTAACTCCGCCCAAGTTTTTGGAGGAGAAGTTAAACCAGATTGATTAAATAAATTTTTATTATAAAAAAGAGCCAAAGTATCGCAATAAAGGGGCATAGCATAAATTTGGCTTTCTTCCACAAAATCATCTTTAGCGACATCTATAAAATTACTTTGAAAAATATCAATATATTTTTCGGATTCCGGAAAAGGAACAATTTTATTTTTATGTTCCGATAACCAGTTGTTGCCAAAAAAGAAAATATCAGGACCATTACCACTAGCAATAGCATCAGTTAGCTCTTCTTCGTAAACAGCAATATCGTTGGAAATTTTTCGGTATTTAATGTTTTTGATTTGGGGATTAAGTTTTTTGTATTGGCTATTAATTTCATGAAAAACATCTGAGTTGTCAAAAATTCCCCAAATTTCTAAGTTCAAAGTGTAAGGTTCTTTTCTCTCTCTCAGGCAGCCAGAAAAAAGAAAAACACTTGATAACAACAACAAAGCTATTCCTGAGCAGAATATTTTCTTTGTTTTTTTTATTGGCATCTATTTTGATTTTTTGATTATTGCAACTAATCAAATAATAACATTTTAGAAGATTTGAAGCAAATCGATAGTTTAATTTACAATTTACAATAAACTGATTTACAGTCAATTTTTAATGACTTAATTCTCAATTTTATGCAAGCGAAGCTTGTATTCATTGCAAATTTTTTTAATTGGTTATTGATTGAAAATTGAAAATTAATAAAAAACAGAACTCTTGATCAAAGAAGTTTTGTTTAAAATTAGATTTTGTTTTTTTATTAGAGTATGGTAGTTGCTGCTATTTTTTCCTCGGCTTTTAATCGCATTATCCTAACTCCTTGAGTAGCTCGGCCTAGTTTAGAAATACTTTTCACGGCAGTTCTGATAATCTGTCCTTTGTCGGAACTAGCAATTAAATCTTTTTTGTTGTCTCCTTCTTCGATTATGTGAGAAGAAACCAAATTACCAGTCTTTGCGGTTATTTGAGTGGTTTTGATCCCAGATCCGTTTCTAGATTGAGTTTTATATTTAGTTAAAAGGGTCTTTTTGCCGTAACCTTTTTCGGAGATAACTAACAATTGAGTATTTTCGCCTTCTTTATTAACTACGTGCATTCCGATTACTCGATCATCTTTTTTTAGTCTAATTGCTTTTACTCCTGCAGCCGTTCTTCCCATCGGTCGAACATCTTTTTCGTCAAATTTAATAGACTGTCCGTTTCGAGTGGCTAGCATAATTTCATTTTTATTGTTACTGGTATCTACCCAACCCAACGAATCGTCTTTGTTCAAATTAATAGCAATCAGTCCACTTCTTCTAACGTTGCTGAAATCTTGCAGTGGTACTTTTTTAATCCGGCCTTGAACAGTTTGCATTACTAAATTTTTGGCGTCAGAGTTTCTAGAAATAGCCTTTATGGAAGTTATTTTTTCCTCGGGAGCAATTTGCAAGAAATTCACGATGGCATTTCCCTTACTGGTTCGGCTGGAAATTGGAATTTCATAAGCCTTAGTTTGAAATACTTTTCCAGTGTCAGTAAAGAATAAAATATTATCATGCGACATAACGGTCAAAACTTTATCAATAGCGTCATCTTCTTTGACTGATCCGCTTTTTACTCCTTTTCCACCTCGTTTTTGGGATCGGAAATTATTAGGCTGAAGTCTTTTGATATAACCATCATTAGTAATGCTAATAATTGATTCTTCATTAGCAATCAAATCTTCTTGTGATAAATCTCCGATACCGCCTTTAACAACCCTTGTTCTTCTTTTATCTTGATATTTATCTTTTAGCCCTTGAAGCTCTTCCTTGAGTATTTCAAGAATTTTCTTGGGGTTTCCCAAAATTACTTTTAGATCTTTAATTAAATCCAGTTTTTCCTTTAGTTCATTTTCAATTTTTTTTCTTTCCAAACCAGCCAAAACTTGCAGTCTCATTTCCAAAATAGCGGTAGCTTGAAGCTCTGATAGTTTGAATTGGAACATCAAGTTTTTATGGGCCTCTTCTTTGTCTGGTGATTTCTTGATGGTTTCAATAATTTTATTAATGTGATCCAGTGCTTTTTTAAGTCCTTCTAAAATATGGGCTCGAGCTTCAGCTTTTTTCAAGTCGAACTGGATTCTTCTAGTCACAATTGATTTTCGGTGCGTAATATAATGTTCTAAAATGGCTTTTAAATTCAAAGTCTGGGGTTCAATCCCATTCACTAAAGCTAGCATATTCAAGTTGAAATTTTTCTGAAGATCAGTCAGTTTATAAAGTTGATTTAATATTTTATTGGGATAAGCATCCTTTTTAAGTTCTATGACCACTCGAATTCCATCTCGATCAGATTCGTCTCGAATATCTCTGATCCCAATTAATTTACCTACTTTGACCAATTCCGCCATTCTTTGGATTAAAACTGATTTATTAGTTTGATAGGTTAATTCAGAAATAATAATACTGAATTTATTTTTATCTCCTTCCACAATATCAGCTTTAGCTCGAGTAGTAATTCCTCCTCGTCCAGTAGTGTAGGCGCTTAAAACGTCATTTTTATTATAAATAATTCCGCCCGTGGGGAAATCTGGGCCTTGAATAAATTTTGTTAAATCTTCAATAGTAGCATCTCCGTTATCAATTAAGTGACAAATACCATCCACTAGTTCTGTCAAGTGATGAGGGGGAATGTTGGTGGCCATTCCAACTGCAATTCCCATTGTTCCATTGAGTAACAGTTGGGGAAGTTTAGCAGGAACAAAAACCGGTTCTTTTCGGGTTGAGTCGTAATTATCTCTCCAGTCGACGGTGTCTTTTTCTAAGTCGATAAGCATTTCTTCGGCAATTGCTGACATTTTAGCCTCAGTGTAACGCATGGCAGCAGCTGAATCTCCGTCAATTGAACCGAAGTTTCCTTGTCCATCGACTAGCGGGTATCTTAAAGAAAAATCTTGGGCCATTCTAACCATTGTTTCATAAACAGCGGAGTCGCCATGAGGATGCCATTTGCCAAGAACTTCGCCTACCACTGTGGCTGATTTTCGATATCGAGCATTATGTTTTAATCCAATTTGCCACATTGAAAATAGAATTCTTCTTTGAACTGGTTTTAGTCCATCTCGAACATCGGGTAAGGCTCTAGAAACGATCACGCTCATTGCATAAGAAAGATAGGACTCTTCCATTTCGCTGGTTATTTTTCTCAAGTTGATTTTTCCAATGTTATTTTCTTCGTTTTTGTCCATCATTTTCGTTATTTGTTATGCTGAGTTTTTGTAGATAATTTTTAGTATCCTAGGTTTTCTAATTCTTTTTTAGCTTTCAAAACTTCCTCGGTTTGTTCTTGATATTTTTCTTTTAAAGAGGGAAGCTCTCTTCTTAGATTTTCTCCAGGATTAATTTCATTGAAATCCTTTTTCAGAGTGTCTATAGTAATTAGCATCCACACGGAAACGATAATTAAGCCGAAAATAATTGTTAGAATGTAAGCCAATTTTCTTCGGTAAGCCTTAGGTTTCTTTAGTATTTTTTCGTATAATTTTTGCATAAAATTATTATTTCATAATAATTCAAAGATAGTCTCTAATTACAACATTCCATAAAAACTACTTTATTTTGAATATCTCTTAAATCACCAACCTTAACAGAGAATTTTTTTACTCCTTTCTCAACTTCTAGTCCTAATTCCTTGGCAAATTCTTTTCCGTTGGTAACTTCAACATTTAATCCAGGAATTTTATAGTGCATCGGGATAATAATTTTAGGGTTAATTTGATTGATGACTTTTTCGGCTCCTTTAGCGTCCAAAGTATAATTTCCACCAGTTGGAACCATCAAAATATCTATTTCTCCGATATCCTCGATTTGTTTTTCTGTTAATAAATGTCCTAAATCTCCCAAATGACAAATAGTCGTCTCTTCGCTTCGAATAATGTAGATATTATTCAATCCTCGTAAAGCTCCTTTCTCATTATCGTGATAAGAAAGAACTCCTTCGACGGATACATCTTTAAAGGAATATTCTCCACAGGCGTCGATAATAAAAGGATCACCTTTGAGGCTTTTAGTATTATTGTGGTCAAAGTGATCATGGGAAACAAGAATTATGTCGGCGTTTCCTTGAGGAGGTTTAAGCCCGATTGATTTATCGAAAGGATCAGTAAAGATTGTTACTTCTTCGGCGCCTCTTTTGGGTTTGGTTTGAATTTTAAAACAAGAATGTCCGTACCAACTTATATTCATAAAAGTGTTTTATTATTTACAGGATTGACGCGTTTGACACACTTCTTTATCGAATTTTCCGTTACTTATTCGATGTACCATCAAAAGTACATCTCGCTCAGTACTTAAATTCTCCTTGAATTGTACTTAAACGCGTAAATCCTGATTTGTTTTCTGGTTTTATTATACACCACAACAACATAAAAAGGGATTAAACAACCCCTCAATAATCCTTTGGTAGTCTTATTCTAGCATTATTCAAACAAGTTGTCTACTGTTAGCTTTTTTGGTTGAGAAATTTTCTGATCTCTTTTTCAATTCTTGAATAGTCGTCGCTCCAAAAAATTCTGGGATCTTTTTTAAACCAAGTCAACTGTCTTTTAGCATATTTTTTTTCCGCTTGGCAAATTTGATCAAACAATTCTCTTTTGGTAATTTCTCCTTTTTTGTACGAAGGAACCAATGCATAAGCTATTCCAAAAACTTGAATTTTTTCTGGAGATAGTTTATATTTTTCATCCAAACTTAGAATTTCTTCAATCATTCCGTCATTAAATCGCTTTCCTAGCCGATTTTTTATTTTTTCTGTCAAGCTGTATTTATCAACAGGAATACCAATTTGTAAAAATTTAATCAAATTACTTTTAATTTTTCTGGAATTAGATTTTTTGTCAGTTTTAACAATAGGAACTTTTCCGAGGTTTTTAGCTATTTCAATGGCTCGAATTAAACGAGCTCTATTTTTGGCGTCAATATTTTTGGCTCGATTCCGATCTAATTTTATAAGCAATTCAAAAAGTTCTGAGACTGAGTAAGAATTTAAATCTTTTCTTAATTTGGGGTCTGGTTGAACCTGTGGAAAATTGACATTGTCGATTATGGTTTGAATCCAAAAGCCAGTTCCTCCACAAAGAATAGGCATTTTTCCGTGCTCAATTATTTCTAATATCTTTTTCTCACAATCTTTTTTAAAATGAGAAATATTGTAATCATTTTCGGGATTTACAAAGTCAATGAGATAATGGGGAACATCTTTGTAGATGAAAACTTTTCTTCCAGCGATTTTCTTCCAGCGTCCCTTTACTTTTCCAGTTCCTAAGTCCATATCTTTAAAAACCTGACGAGAGTCAACCGAAATGATTTCACCTTTGAAATTCTTGGCTATTTTCACCGCTAAACTTGATTTACCAGACGAAGTAGAGCCGAGAATAACTAAAACTTTTTTTATCATATTTACGTTTGTGAATTATTCTAATTATTCTAATTAATCTAAAAAAATCATAAAAACCAATTTTTAATTCTCTGTTCTGTTTTTTAGGCGGATTGGAGTTTGGTTTTTATTTAGAATAATTAGAGCAATTAGTGCAATTAGAATAATTTTAACTAATTTATCTTCAAATTTGAATCGGCTTCTAGATTTTTCCAATTATATTCAAACTTTTTTCTATCGCCGTAAAGATATCGTGAGATTCCGGCCACTCCAATCATAGCAGCGTTGTCTCCGCAAAAATCTTTCTCCGGTGAATTGAAAATTATTTCAGGAAATTGCTCTTTTAGAGTATCTTTAATGGTTTTCAAGATTTCATTATTAGCTGAAACTCCTCCGGATAATAAAACTGTTTTAGGTTCGTGGGTTTCAATAGCTTTAAGGGTTTTGTGTTGCAGGACTTCTACTACGGCTTCTTGAAAAGCCTTGGAAATAAATTTTTTCCAAATCCCTGGCTCTTCTTTGGATAATTTTTGAGTTTCTAATCTTTGATAAAAATATAAAACGGCTGTTTTCAAGCCAGAAAAAGAAAAATTAAAGTCTTTGGTATGCATCATTGGTCGAGGGAATTTGATTTCCGAGTATTTCCCAGCTAGTTCTTTGTCTTCTAGTAATTTTTCGGCTTCTTGGGCTTGTTGAGAAATAATTGGTCCTCCGGGGTATTCAAATCCCAACAGTTTGGCCACTTTGTCGAAAGCTTCGCCGACCGCGTCGTCCTGAGTCTGTCCAATAATTTCATATTCCAAATGATTTTTCATCAAAATAAGTTGAGTATGACCTCCGGAAATTACTAGATTAAGAATGGGGAATTTAAATTGCTTTAAGTCTCCTTGGTTTTTTTGAATGTAATTTGAATAGATGTGACCTTCAATATGATGGACTCCAATTAGAGGTTTTTGATAAAAATAACTTAAGGTTTTAACGGCATTGACTCCAATTAAAAGAGCTGGAATTAGTCCTGGTCCAGAGGTAACGCAAAATAGATCCATATTTTTTGGTGAGAGAGAGGTTTCCGAAAAAGCTTTTTTGATAACTGGTAAAATATTTTTTGAATGTTCCCGAGCTGCTAAATTAGGTACGATTCCGCCCCAAGGAGCGTGGATCTTTATTTGAGAAGAAACCTGATTGGAGAGTAGCTTAAATTGACCCTTTTGATTGAATTTCAAAATAGCCACTGCAGTTTCGTCGCAAGATGTTTCGGTTGAGAAAATTAACATGTATTCTTATTTAAATTATTTTGAGTAATTTGTAGTTTAGTATTATTAAGATAAATACCAAATCCAAAATTACAAATCCTAGATAAATCACAAATTACAATTTTCAAAATTATAAACTAGAGTTTTGAAAATTGTGATTTATATATTTTGAGCTTGAGGTTTTAGATTTTGAATTTTTGAATAAATATATTCCCGAAATAATCATAGCTAAACACAAAACTTGACCAGTGGTTAAAAAGTTTAAAATAATGTGTTCTGGAGGAGAAGCTCGGAAAAATTCAATTACAAATCGAATCAATCCGTACAGAATTAAAAAGAGGCTTATTAAATTGCCCTGAGCCCATTTTTTATTTCGAAGTGTCCAGAGAACTACAAATATTATAACACCTTCACCTAGAGCTTCATATAGCTGACTGGGGTGTTGAAGGGTGGTTTGATCAGGTAAAAAATGCATTCCCCAAGGTTGAGTGGTTTCATGACCAAAGAGTTCGCCATTAAAAAAATTTCCCAATCGTCCCCAAAATAATCCCAGAGGGATGGCTGGGATAATTAAATTGCCAAGAGCTTTAAGCGAAAGCTTATTGTATCGACAATAAAACCAGACTCCTAGCAAGGCCCCGATTAATCCACCGTGAAAAGAGAAGCCGAAAAAACCATTTACTCCAGGAATAAATATTTTCCCAGGAGCGTTTAAGATTGTTGTCCAATCATAAAAAATAAAATAACCCAATCGAGCTCCAATCATCATTCCAAAAATTAAAATCGAGAAGACATCCAGAGTGATTTCCTTGATTTGTTTAGCAGGTAATTTTTGAGTATCAAATTCTTTTCGATTAATTCGCCACCAAACTAAGCCTAAGGTAGTAGCAAAAGCCAATAGATAGCCGATTGAATACCAGCGAATCGAGAAAGAACCGACTTGGAATAATTCAGGGTCGATCTTGCCAGGTAAATTTTGCCAGATTGTTAAAAAATTTTGTATGTGCAAAGTTAGAATTTAAAATTTTATAAAACTGTGCTATTATATTCATTGTAGCAAAACATTTTACCATAAATATAAAAACAAAACAATGATTGAATTTTTAACTCAACTTGGGGTTGCTAAGCAATACGCAGGGGATGTTTGGCTTTTGATTATCTTCTTGATTATCGGTTTGATTTTAACTATCTTAGTTAATAAGAAAAATTTAGGAGCTTTAATTTTGACGGTTTATATTTCTTTCGCGATTCTTTCTTCTTCTTATTTTATTCCTCAAACCAGCGGAGTCAAAGCAATTTTATTGGGTATAATTATCTTTTTAGTTTTCAATGGAGTCAAAAGAGCCTTCCCTTTTTCAGTTAAAAGTAGCGGAATTGCTGGTTGGGGCCGAATGATTTTTTTAGCCTTAGTGATCGTAGGAATGATTGGCAGCATTGTTTTGGGTTGGTTTTCTTCTGAGGAATTAGAAGAATTTTTCACCCCCCTCTCTAGGATGCTATTGATCTCTAAAGAAGCTCATTTCGTTTGGTCAGTTTTACCGTTTGGGACGTTAATAGTGTTAAATAATAGAAGAAGATAATTTAAAAATGTCAAAATTTAAATTATTTCAAATCAAATTACAAATTATAAAAATCCTCTTTTCAGGGGATTTTTTGATATAAAAGATATTCCAAATATCTTATTAGACCGCATCAGTAAAGGGGTTTTAGAATTTTGAATTTCCAATTTTAAATTTTGAATCAATGTTTTAATTTTTTAATGTTCAAAACAAACCGCAAGCTCCGCTTGCGGGTTTAAGAAATTGAGTTATTCTAAATTGAATCAAAATTCAAAATTCAAAATTGTTTAAATAAAAACCTAAGTTTTTATTTAAACTATCATTCCCATTTTTTTCTTTACTTCCTTTATCTTGGTCTCTGCAATTTTTCGGGCTCGCTTAGCGCCATCACTTAGGATTTTTTTAACCTCCTCATCGCTAATCTGATTATATTTTTCTTGAATAGGTCGAAGATAATCGACAACGGCTTGGGCCAATTCTTCTTTAAGTTTTTTATAACCCTGGTTTTCATATTGGGTCACAATTTCCTCGGGTTTTTTATTGGCAACTAGGCTAAAAATATTGATTAAATTTTTTAAAGCCGGTTTATTATCGGAATATTCAATTCCTTGTCCGCTATCAGTGACTGCCTTCATTACTTTTCTCTCGATTGTTTCTGGAGAATCCAACAGATCAATTCGATTATAATCAGAAGAGGCCGATTTAGACATTTTGTTGGTAGGATCATCTAATCCCATAATCCTTTTGCTTTCTTTTTGAGTAAATCCTTCCGGGATAGTAAAGGTTTCACCGAATTCTTGATTAAATTTTCGGCCTAACTTCCGAGTTAATTCCACGTGTTGAAGCTGATCTTCACCGACCGGAACTAAATTAGTATCATAAAGCAAAATATCAGCCGCCATTAAAATTGGATAATTGAAAAGTCCAGTTTTAGTACCTAGATATTCCTTGAGTAGATATTCCAATGACTCTTTTCTCGAAAAAACCTTTCTGTCAACCAGCTCTCCTCTTAATTTCTTTTTTAAAACAATCACCTTAGACTTATCTTTAAATTGTGTCATTTTCATTAAATCACCATTTTTTGTAATGGTATTCAACAACCACATTAGCTCGGCGTGTTCTTGAACTTGAGATTGAATGAAGACGATTGATTTTTCGGGATCGATTCCAGAAGCTAGGTATAATTTAGCCACTTCCAAAGTTTTTTGAGATAATTCCTGAGGATTTTGGGGGATAGTAATGGCATGGAGATCAACAATACAGAAAATAGAGTCGTACTCATTTTGCAGTTTCACCCAATTTTTGATAGCGCCTAAATAGTTTCCTAGATGGAGGTTACCGGAAGGTTGAATGCCTGAGAAAATTCGCTTTTTCATATTTTGAATTTAAATTATAGATAAACTTAGTTTAACGGGATTAAACAAAAAATGCAATTTTAGTCAGAAGATACAAGGACACAAGGACGCAAGATACAAACAAATCTTAAATTAAAATATCTAAATTAAAAACAAAAAACCTTCGGTTTTTATCCGCCTCCGCCAGCTGGCGGAGGCGGATTGGTTATTTTAATTTGGAATTTTTAACCTGCCGGCCGGTAGGCGGGTTTGTTTGTAACTTGCGTCCTTGTTTCTTGTAATTTACTTGAAAAACAAAAACTGCTCTTACGAGCAGTCTTTATTTTTCAAGTTTAAACTTCTATTATGACCGGTAATATCATCGGCCTTCTTTTAGTTTTCTGAAAAAGAAATTTTCCAACATCTTCCTGAATATTTTTTTTGATGTAATTCCAATTTGGCGTAGCTTCATTAGAAATAATTTTGTTGATTCCCTTTTTAACCCGTGCTTTAGTTTCATTTACTAAGTCAAAGTTCTCTTTAACGTAAATAAATCCTCGAGAAGAAACTTGAGGTTCTCCGATAACCTTCTTTCTTTTTCTGTCTACAATAGAGACAATTGTAAACATTCCATCTTCAGCTAGGTGTTGTCGATCTCGCAAAACTACATTGCCAATATCACCCAATCCAATTCCATCTACCATTACATAGGAAGTAGGAATTTTCTCATTAGTGATTCGACCTTGTTGCTTTTTGTTGAATTCGAAAACACTTCCATTTTCTCCTATTAAAGTATTTTCTTTTTTCAAGCCGACTTCTTCTCCTAATTGCCCATGGATTTTTAACATATAATAGGTTCCATGAATAGGAATCAGGTATTTAGGTCGAACTAAGTTAATCATCATTTTCAAATCTTCTTGTCGAGCGTGTCCACCTGAATGAATATCCATCATCTTATAATGAATGACATTAGCTCCTTTTTTATATAAGGTGTCTTTCATTCCCTGAACCGATCTCTCGTTTCCAGGGATTACAGAAGAGGAGAAAACTACGGTGTCGCCATGATGAATTCTGACGAATTTATGTTCGTTATTCACGATTCTCATCAGAACGGCATTACCCTCACCCTGAGCTCCAGTGCACAAAATGGCTATTTTACTATCAGGATATTTATCAATATCCTTGATATTGATAAAAGTTGAATGTTTGGCATTGATGTAGCCCAATTTTTTGGCAATTTCGACATTATTTTTCATAGAATAACCGTCCACTGCTAATTTTCGTCCATACTTTTCAGTGACTTCTGCAATTTCTTGAATACGAGAAATAAGAGAGGAGAAGGTGGCGGTAATGATTCGACCTCGGGAATTTTGAAAAATTTTCTCAATCGTTTTTTTAATTTTAGATTCGGAAATACTGTAGCCAGGGCTTTGGGAATCAGTACTATCTGACATTAAAGCTAAAATTCCTTCGGATCCTAATCGCGCAATTTTAGCGATATCAGCGGGAACATCTCCAACTGGAGAGTGATCAAATTTGAAATCTCCAGTATGCATAATGTTTCCAACTGGAGTTCGGATTACTAATCCCACTGCATCTGGGATAGAATGATTAACGTGAAAGAATTCAACGTTAAAGATTCCTAATTTTAGTTTATCTACCTTTCGAATTTTTCTGGTATTCAAAGGAGGAAGCTCTTTGTAATCCTCATGTCTTTTTAGAATCATAGCTCGAGTAAGATCAGTAGCATAGATAGGCGGATTGCCAATTTCATGCAAGATTTGAGGAATGGCTCCAATATGGTCCATATGCCCATGAGTAATCAACATTCCTCGAATGTTTTTCTTTCGAGTTTTAAGATATTCGATGTTAGGAACGATATAATCGACTCCCATCATTTTTTCATCAGGAAACATCATTCCACAATCAACAATAATAATGTCGTTGTTGTATTCAAATAATGTCATATTTCGACCGATTTCTTCCAATCCTCCCAAAGGAATAATTCGAAGACGGTCTTTCTTTTGCTCGGTAAATTTATTTACCGGCTTTTTTGTGCCAGGTTTCCTATTGCTAGGTTTAGCACCATTGTGTTTTTTCATCATTTTTAAATTATGAAGTTATCCCTAAATAAAAACGCGTTAAGCGTATTCAGGAATAGCTCCATTGTAAAGATTTTAGTGGTAAGCCACTAAAAATTAATTAGTTTTAGAAAAATTACTTTCGCAAGCAACCTTTCTTTTAAAGATGTCTTAAAATCTTTTACTTAAGAGACCATTTTTAGGGACATTTTGTTAGAAAAATGTACCTAAAATATTCTCTAAATTTATGCGTTTTTCATTTTTTCTTTAAGTTCTTCCACCATTCCTATTGGAACTGGATCCCGATTATTTTCTAAAGCCAAATAATAAGAAACCCAATCTCCTAAAACAAAAGTATTTAAAACTTTTTCTAGAAAAGTGCCTTCTTGAATATCAATCATTTCAACCTCGATTCCTCGATCACGGTATAGTTCAGCGGTCAAATCCATTCTTTTTTGGATTCGAGGATGATCCTTGGGTCCTTTCAGCATAAAAGCACAATAGTCGCCAATTGGATTAGCAAAACTTAGCATTTCATAATGATTTAAATTAGGGAAAACATTCCAAAAAGCCGGTAATTTTGCATTCTCATTAATTTTAACTTTCCAAATTTTGGCCAATAAGCCGTATCTTTCGGAAGTGTAAATTATAGGAATTTTATTTTTAGCTTTTTTGGCAAGTATTTTTCCATAGGACTCGTGTGATTGAGAATCTATTTTTGGAAGAAGCTCCATCTTAGCAGAAATACCTAAATTTGTCAAGACTTGGTGCATTGCCATGAAAGCATAGGTGGTGGCATAGCGAGGCTGAAAGTTTTTGAAGTTAATTTTATATTTAACGTGAGGGGTGTTGCTTTCTTTGGCAATTGATGCGACTTGACCACCCTCGGAAAAGGCTATGATCGCTAGTTTTCTCTTTAAAGCTTCTTTGAAACAAGAAACCGTTTCTTCGGTATTTCCAGAAAAAGACGAAATAAAAATTAAAGAGTTTTCATCAGTTTCGAATGGTAGAGAATAATTTCTAGCAATATGGACTGGTAATTTAATCCCGTGTTCTTTCAAGTAGAGAGTTAAAAGGTTTCCGGGCAAGGCTGATCCGCCCATTCCGCAAATAATCAGGTTTGATGGTTTATTTTTCAACTCAAATTTAATATCTTTTGCAAAATCCGCCCCAATTTGGAGTTGATTAGGATAATCAAGAATTACTTGCCGCAAATTCGATTTATCGATTTCATTATTCATTATTTTTTTTATTTTTTAGACAAGAATACAGAATACTAAATACTGTATACTAAATACTAATTCACTTTCTAACTCTTTTTGTATTAATATGCCAATCAACGATATCATTGAATTTGAAGATTGGATTGACAATCGAATTGGTTTCGAAACCCTTTATTCTTTGATTCATTATGTAAATATAGTTGACGTTAAAAAGGTAATGAGCAGGAATTTCGTTAGCTAAAATCTTTTCAATTTCATGATATTTAGCTTCTTTTTCTTCC